>CAYNQP010000023.1:0-7149 GCA_964399325.1 uncultured Pirellulales bacterium | reverse complement strand
TATGAAGGAGCATAGCCAAACCTTGGAAAAGCCCAGCTTGCTGACGGATCATGACATCTACCTGTTCAGGGAAGGCAACCATTTCCGCCTCTATGAGAAACTCGGCGCGCATATCGTCGAACATGCGGGGGTGAAAGGGGTCCTCTTTGCCGTCTGGGCGCCCAACGCCGCCAACGTTTCCGTGATTGGCGATTTCAATCAGTGGGACCCACGGTCGCATCCACTGACGCACCGGGCGGACGAATCCGGCATCTGGGAAGGCTTCATCCCGAACGTCGGCAAGGGCACCGTGTACAAGTATCACATCGTCTCAAAACACAACGGCTACGTGGTGGACAAGGGCGACCCTTTCGCCTTCTTCTGGGAGACGCCCCCCCGCACCGCGTCGGTGGTATGGGACCTTGAGTACGAATGGGGCGACGACGATTGGTGCCGGAAGCAGAAAGAACACAACTCCCTCGATGCCCCCTTCAGCATCTACGAAGTGCACCTGGGCTCCTGGCGGCGGGACCCGAACGAGCCCGATCGCTTCCTGAGCTACCGCGAAATCGCCCCCATGCTGGTCAAGCACGTCAAGGAGATGGGCTTCACCCATGTCGAGTTTCTGCCCATCATGGAGCACCCCTTCTACGCCTCGTGGGGCTACCAGACCCTGGGTTACTTTGCGCCGACACGACGTTACGGATGCTGCCAGGACCTCATGCACCTGATCGACACCCTGCATCAGAACGGCATCGGCGTCATCCTCGATTGGGTCCCTTCGCACTTTCCGACCGACGAATACGGCTTGATCTACTTCGACGGTACGCACCTGTTCGAGCACGCCGACCAGCGCCTTGGGTTCCATCCCGACTGGAAAAGCGGCATCTTCAACTACGGCCGGCACGAAGTCCGCGCCTATCTCGTCAGCAGCGCCCTGTTCTGGCTGCACAAGTATCACGCCGATTCCCTGCGCGTCGATGCCGTGGCTTCGATGCTCTATCTCGACTATTCGCGCAAAGAGGGCGAGTGGATCCCCAACCAAGAGGGCGGGCGCGAGAATCTCGACGCCATCGCGCTGCTGCGCCGCTTCAATGAGATGGCCTACCGGGACTTTCCCAACACGCAGACGATCGCCGAGGAATCCACGGCCTGGCCCATGGTGACCCGCCCCACGGTCACCGGAGGACTCGGCTTCGGCATGAAATGGAACATGGGCTGGATGCACGACACCCTCGAGTACCTCCACCAGGATTGCATCTACCGCAAGTACCACCAGGACAAACTGACCTTCTCGGTCTGGTACGCATTCAGCGAGAATTTCGTGCTGCCTCTCTCGCACGACGAGGTCGTGCACGGCAAGGGCTCACTCTACGGCAAGATGCCCGGCGATGCGTGGCAGAAGCTCGCTAACCTGCGCCTGCTGTTCGGGTATATGTACACCCATCCGGGCAAGAAGCTCCTCTTCATGGGCTCCGAGTTCGGCCAGCAGCGCGAGTGGAGCCATGAGCACAGCCTCGACTGGCACCTGCTCGAAAATCCGCATCATGAAGGCGTCCGCAAGTGGGTGGCCGATCTGAATCATCTCTATCGCACGGAGCCGGCCTTGTTCGAGATGGACTTCTGCAAAGACGCGTTCACCTGGATCGACTGCCACGACGCTGACAACAGCGTGATCAGCTTCCTGCGAAAGGACAAAGCCGGACGACGCACCCTGGCGGTGATATGCAACTTCACCCCGGTGCCACGACACAACTACCGCATCGGGGTCGCGGAAGGCGGTTTCTGGCAGGAGATCCTCAATAGCGACGCCCAAGACTACGGCGGCTCAGGCCACGGCAATCTGGGCGGTGTCGAAGCCTCACCGGCGTCCTTCTACGGGAACTTTGACCACACCCTCTCGGTCACCCTGCCGCCTCTCGGCATCGTTGTCTTCAGAAAGGAACTCGACGATAGCACTTCGCTGCCGACGGCCGGCGAAGACGAGCGTTGAGTCTGTCGATGGTTCTTCTCGGCCGCTTGGCAGGCCAGACTCTATAGCCGACCGTGGATTTCGGTGAGGCGCCTGAGTTTGCTGGCCAAACGGGCATTGAGCCGACCGTCGCGCATCCGCCAGAACCAGTTGCCCTTGGCCTTGGCGGGGTAGTTCATCCGTGCGGCCGCTCCCAAGCCGAGCACGTCCTGCATAGGGATGATCACCAGATTGGACACGCTGGCCTGCGCCAAGCGCATCAACTCCCAGGCGATGTCCCCGGCGGGGACCTTGTGGCCCAGGTAGTCGAAGAGACGCTTGCGGTGCGGCCCGATCATCTCCTTGTCGAACCAACCCCGCGTCGTGTTGTTGTCGTGCGTGCCGGTGTAGATAATCGAGTTGGCGATGTGGTTGTGCGGCATGTGCGGGTTGCGGACCGGGTCGCCGCTGAAGGCGAACTGCAACACCCGCATACAGGGGAACTGGTACTTGGCCACCGTTTCGCGCACGTCGGCGGTGATGTGGCCGAGGTCTTCGGCGAAGATGGCCGCGAACGGGATCTGGCGGAACAGCGTGGCGAAGAACTTCTCGCTGGGAGCTTTGACCCATTTGCCGTGCATGGCGGTCTTGTGGCCGGCGGGGACTTCCCAATAGGCCACGAGGCCGCGGAAATGGTCGATGCGCACCAAGTCGAACAACAAGAGATTATGACGCATCCGGCGCATCCACCAGTCGAAGCCGGTGTGCTCGGCGTGGTCCCAGTCGTAGACGGGATTGCCCCAAAGCTGGCCGGTCTTGCTGAAATAGTCCGGCGGCACTCCGGCGATGAACTTGGGTTTCTTCGCGGCGGTCAGCTTGAACAGTTCCGGATGCGACCATACGTCGGCACTGTCATAGGCAACGTAGATAGGCAGGTCGCCAATCACCTGCACGCCCTGCTCGTGACAGTAGCGCTTCAGATCAAGATACTGCCTGTAGAAGACATATTGCAGGAAGCGCTCGCGCGCAATGGCCTCGCTCAACTGGTCCTTGATCGCCGCAAGCGCTTTGGGCTTTCGGTCGCGCAGGGCCCGGGGCCAGTCACACCAAGTGCGTCTCTTGAAATGGCGTTTCGCCGCCACGAAGGTCGCGAAAGGCTCCAGCCATGCCTGATGCTCGGCACAGAAGGCCTTGTAGTCGGTTGGCGGCCCAGACGACCGAAACCGCTCGAAGGCCACATCGAACAGGGCATATTTGTAGGAAGCAACCTTGTCGAAATCCACCTTTTCCAGCGGAAAGGCGGGCGGCACCGCCAGGTCGCTCCGCTTCAGGAAACCGTCACGAACCATCAGGACCGGACTGATCAGGAGTGGATTGCCTGCAAAAGCCGAGAAGCAGTTGTAGGGGGAGTGACCCATCAGAGGTGTTGTATGGTTCAAGGGCAGAATCTGCCAGCAGTTCTGGCCCGCCTGCTTGAGAAAATCGACGAACCTGTACGTGGCCGGACCGAAGTCACCAATGCCGTACTCAGAAGGCACGCTGGTGATGTGCAATAGAATTCCACTGGATCGTTGTTTGAGCATCTAATCCTCCAAATTGCCCGGGGCCTCGCACGCGTCAAGACTAGGGTAGAGCCAACCCCAGGTGGTGGGCGAGATTGCCGAAATGAGTGACCCACTTGACCGCCTCGTCGTCGGCCGCCGTAGCCCGCCGTTTCATGTCGGGGTACTTCCGCTTGGCCATGTTGAAAAACACGTTCTGTGCGTTCTGAAGGTCCAGGCCCGCAGTCAGCGTGTGCAGGATATCCAGACTCTCCTCGATCGAGCAGAGCAGCTCCACATCGTCGGGCGCGTCCTCGAGTTGATCCATCAGGTCGTTGATCCGGTGGCTGCCCTCGAAGCTCAGCCGCTCCTTGTCGAGACTGAGGGACAGACGCTCGGCTTCCTCCGCCAGGTTTCGCAGACGCTGCACGTTGATCTGGTCGGCCTGAATCTCCTCACAAAGATCCTCATTGAGAATGAACTCGGCCGGCGCGGAAAGCGCCTTGGGCAGAGGCATGTTCATGTTTCGAATCATCTGCATGAGGGCGTAGTTGTGTTCGTAGATGTGGCGGAAGGAGCTTTCGATTTCCTCCCATGTGCTTTCGAGCACCTCATTGAGGAGCTGCCGCTGCTCATCCTTGAACAGGTGGGTCAGCGAATAGTTCTTGCCTCCGAAATCGACGTTCATGAGCCGCATGACCTCGTTGCTGTCGCCTTTACGAAAGGCCTTGGCCAGCGCCTCGCGAACGTTGTGGAACTTCTTGTCGTCCATTCGCGCGCGGACCGACGCGAAGAGATTGTGGTCGCCGAGATAGAAAACGACCAGATCGCACGTGTGTCTTTCGAACGTGATGGTCGAGTGGATCGTAGCCCGGCCCGTGGTTAGGACCTGCACGCCCGCTTCGCGGCGGTCGTAGTCGTCCATGCGCGCCGAGTAGCAGTAGATATCGGTCGTGCCCTCGGAAGATTCCTCGAACACCGAACTGAGGGCAAAGTGGGCGCCGACGCGATTGAGGTCAATGCGCGTGGGCTCGACATGGGCCTCATAGACTTCCTTGCCGTTGGCGAGCAGCCGGATGTTCGTCGGCGCCTTGGCCAGCATGTCCTTGAACTCGGGGGCGAGGTCCCAACCCTGCACCTCCTGGCACAATTGCATGGCGCGGGCGGCGTATTGCATAACCTGCACCGCCTCGATGCCGGAGATGTTATCAAAGAACCAGCCGCAACTCGTGTACATGAGCAAGGCGTTGCGCTGCATCTCCAGCAGCTTGAGGAACCTGATCTTGTCACCGAGGTCGAGCACCCGACCTGTCGATTTCGTGATGAACTCTTCGACGTTCTCGGGGGACCGGTCGCTAATAACACTGATGTACTCGTTCCTCAGTTGCCACGGATCAGAATGGTACTTCGACATACCATCCTGATAGACCGTGCTGAGTTTGTCGCGGACCCAGTCCATGCCCTGCCGCAGGGGCGCCCGCCACTGCTGCTTGCCCGAATTGGCCTGGTCGGCCGCACAGCCGCAATTGCTCTTCCAGCGCTCAACGCCATGCACGCAGCTCCACGAACTTTTCTCCCATATCTCCACCTCCCGGTCGGGCGGGAACTTCTCGAGAAACTCACCGTAGATCGTGATCTTGGCCAGGTTATTGGTCCCGATATGGTGCAGGCAGTAAGCCAATGCCATATCGCCATGGCGATGATGATGTCCGAAGGACTCGCCGTCCGTGGCCACGTGGACTAGACGCGCGCCCTCGCCATCACGCGGAAAGGCGTCGATGAGCCGACTGGCGAAATTCTCACCACTGTGAAGGAGACCGCCGTAGGCGATGTCGCGCGAGGCAGGCCCACTGTAGAAGAACAACACGATCTGTTTGCCCGAAGGAAGCTTGCAAAGATAGGGCACCGTGGAATCGAGATCCTCTTCCGTTACATCCGTCCACTTTCGCCCGCCGATCTTGCGGACCCTTTTGGCCTGGCGCGGCGCCAGGATTGTGAATCGGATGCCGTTCTCCGCCAGGACTTCAAGAGACGCCAGGCCGGCCGCCGTCTCGGGCAGCCACATCCCCTCCGGCGCCCTTTGGAACCGCTGCTTAAAATCCGCGATACCCCAGATGACCTGCGTCCGTTTGTCGCGTGTGTTCGAGAGAGGAAGAATCATATGATTGTAGACTTGGGCCAGAGCACAGCCGTGCCCGGAGAATCGCTCACGGCTCTTCCTGTCGGCCTCCAGCACCTTCGCATAGACGTCCGGTGCGTGCAACTCCAGCCAGGAAAGCAGGGTCGGGCCAAAATTGAAGCTGATGCTCTCGTAGTTGTTGACGATGTCTACAATCTTCCGGTCCGGGCCCAAGATGCGCGAGGCGGCATTCTGCCGATAGCACTCTTCGGTGATCCGGGCGTTCCAGTCATGATAGGGATACGCCGTGTCCTGCAACTCGACGTTCTCCAACCACGCGTTCTCACGCGGCGGCTGGTAGAAGTGCCCATGTACGCAAACGTACTTCTCCATCAAAGACCTCTCTGTGCCCTCACGGGCACGGCATCCTTCAGAATGTAAAGTGCAGGATGGGCTTCAGCCCATGCTGATACACTGCAGTGCTGAAGCAACCACACGGGCCAAAGCCCATTCCAATACTACTCTGCCACTGCCACCCGTGCAGCGATCCACCGCACGGAAGCAACGATGATAAGGGAACTGGCCACAACAGGCAACCGGGCTCCACGATTTCTCGCTCAATCATACTCTCTTCGCAAACACCCCATCTATCTGCGTACCAAGGCATTGCCTTTGGCCATCTTTGCAGGTATTATCGTCATCTGGCGACCGACGACTACAGCGCTTTAGACGCCCGGGTTCGACATTGTATGCAGATGAGGGCCGCAATGAGCCCAGACAATCCAAAACCTCGCACACAATCGGTATATTTCGCAATACCGGCACTCTTTTTCTTGTTATCCCATTTCGCCCAAATTTCCATCTCTGCGATTGACTGGGCCCAGGCCCCCACCGGCTTGACGTGCGAATTGATGGCTCGGCCGGAGTTGGCACAGATCGCCGATCCAGAGCCTGAATTCGGATGGATAGGCAGCTCCTCCGTCCCACCAGGCGCCCAGAAAGCCTATCAGATTCTCGTTGCCTCCAGCGAGGGAACGCTCGATCAGGACTTGGGCGACATGTGGGATAGCGGCAAGGTCGAATCGGCACAGTCGATCGGCATTGAGTGTGCCGGCAAGCCTCTTTTGCCGAATGCGACATATCTCTGGAAGGTGCGAACCTGGAACCGGGATGACCGGGCAACATCCTGCTCACAGGCCCAGGTGTTCCGCACGGGAGAACTCAGCGACGAGTACACCACGACACGCGACCGGCTTGTGACGACAAGGGTAGACCCTGCCCGCGTCGTGCCGAAAGCGGAGGGGCACTATTTCGTGGATTTCGGCAGGGCTGCTTTCGGTACGATCGAGTTGACCCTGACCAGTCCGGCTTCCAGGACGCTGGTCGAGGTCCACCTGGGCGAGGTCGCCACCGACAGCAACAGCGTCAATCGCAATCCCGGCGGATCGAGACGCTACCGCATGATGAGGTTGACGCTCAACGCGGGCACACACACCTATAAGGTGGCCATCACGCCCGACAGCCGCAATACCGGCGCGCAGGCCATCAAGATGCCGGGC
>CAYNQP010000022.1:13331-14902 GCA_964399325.1 uncultured Pirellulales bacterium | reverse complement strand
AGAGCAAGACCCGCCGGCACCTGACGGAGTTCTGGATGGTCGAGCCCGAGGTGGCGTTCATCGACCTTCCCGGCCTGCTCGAACTGGCCGAGAATTTCGTCACCTCGATTGTCACGCGCGTCCTGCAGGACAACCGCAGCGAGCTGGAGAGCCTCGGCGCCGACATGGCGATGCTCGAACGCATCAAGCCCCCCTTCTATCGCCTGACCTATACCGAAGCCGTCGAAATCCTCAAAGGCCCCAAGACCAGAGAGTTCCTCGCCGCCGAATTGGCCGACTTGAAGAGCGAAAAGCAGCAGACAGAGAGCCGCATCGCCGAGCTAGAGCCGCAGCAGAGCGGGTCGATCAAGCAGTGGAAAAAGGACAAGATCGCCGCCGAGCTGATCGACCTGCGTAGCGCGTTGGCCGAGCTGGAGACGCGGATCGAGAACAACCCGACGCACGCCGAGCTCGCCGCCGAGTTCAACTGGGGCAAGGACCTCGGTGGCTCCGACGAGACGATCATCTCGCGGATGCACGACAAGCCCGTCTTCGTGACACACTACCCCAAGGAGGCCAAGGCCTTCTACATGAAGGAGGACCGCGCCAGCGACAAGGTGGTCGAGAATTTCGACATGCTCGCCCCGGCCGGCTTCGGCGAGATCATCGGCGGCTCCGTCCGCGAGGACGATTACGACCGGCTCCTGGCCCGGATTCACGCGCAGGGGCTCGCCCCCGAGACCTACGACTGGTACCTCGACCTGCGTAAGTACGGCTCCGTCCCCCACGGCGGCTTCGGCCTCGGCGTCGAACGCACCCTGGCCTGGCTCACCGCCGAAAAACACATCCGCCAATGCATCCCCTTCCCCCGCATGATGGACAAAGTCTACATTTGAGCAGAGGGCTGGGTGGGGCTTGCCCACCAAGGACAAGGAACCGATTGACCGGCTTCGACTTGACCGGTAGAATAGACTTATGCCAGAAGATGCGATGAAGCTTGCGGATGAGTTGAAGAATCGGATCAGTAAGGCACTGAAGCCGTCAAACCCTGAAAGGGTGATCCTGTTCGGCAGCTACGCCTGGGGCCACCCGACGGAAGACAGCGATGTCGATCTGTACGTCGTGACGCACGATGATTTCGTGCCAGCCACATGGAAGCAGAAGCGCGATATCGTCCGGAGCATCTCGAATCGAATGCTCGAACTCAGGATGCAGTACCCTATCGACCTCCTCGTACACACCAGGCCCATGCACCATGAGTTCGTCGCACGAGAGAGCAGCTTTGCCCGCGAGATCATGAGCAGAGGGACCCGGCTGCTATGAGGGAAGCAACGCTCCAGTGGCTGAAATCCGCCGAGATGGACATCGAGAGCATCGCCCAGATCATCCATCTGGAGCACCTGACGCCCGTCGTTGCCTTTCATGCGCAGCAGTGTGTCGAGAAGTGCTTCAAAGCCGTTCTAGAAGAACACTCGAAGAAAGTGCCGAAAGACCATTCGACACTGAGGCTCTATGGATTGGTCAAGGAACTGATCCCCGTGGATGTAGACACAGATATCTTGACCGACTTGGATGATCTCTACATCGAGTCC
>CAYNQP010000022.1:7921-13321 GCA_964399325.1 uncultured Pirellulales bacterium | reverse complement strand
CGGGCGGGTCGCTGATCCCGCGAGTGGACGCGGCGCCAGCAAGCCCACTCTGGCGAATGCAAGGGAGTTCTCACAAGTCGCCCGGGGCATCTACGACCAGATGCGACAAGAGTTGAGCGAGTCTTAGCGCCGGTCAGAACTTGCGTGGGCAGAATCTGCCCGCCCTTTCCTACTGAAACTCAAGAAGCTGCTTTCAGACGCCAATTCTTCGTCCTTCTGCTGGGCCCGTGCTCGATACGGGAATATCCTTGACGCCGTGCCCCTATGTTGTATGATATTCATCTAACTATGCTTGTATGTCAAGGTAGCGAGTGGAAAATGGCGAATGGTGAGTCCAGACCGTTCCCAAGGGTCCGTGAGTTCAGGGGCCGCAGTATTCCAAGATGCCAACATTCCATTCGTCGATCCCCGGTGCCGGGCAAGGAGGCAAATATGCAAGACAAAGCCAATTTCCGCGTTTCTGCGCGAAGAATGAGGGTCGAGTGGGAAAACAAAGCCAATTTGCGGGGTGGGACGGGATGTCTGGGCGAGTGGAGAGGAAACGTGCGAGGCATACATCGCGGGCGAGACGCCCGCGACACCGAAGGCGTCTCGCCTTCGACACGACGGTTGCGCCAAACAAAGCCAATTTTGCGCTAACTCTTTTGCGGGGATGAGATTATGAATAGTACAGTCAATGATCTGGGGCTGGACCGAAGCCGGATTCCTGTTGCCTGGGGGCGGGGTGGCTGTATCCTCGGCTGCGACAGTCAGATGGAGAGTCATGGAAATCAAGATTGAGAGTCTGCTCGAAGGGGCCCAGCGGGCTCGGGGCACAGTGGTGATCGTGGACGTCTTCCGGGCGTTTACCACGGCAGCGGTCGCATTCTCGCGCGGGGCGGCCAGGATCGTCATGGTCCCGGAGCCGCCGGAAGCCCTCGCGCTGCGCGAGAAGGGGCTGGGTGAACTGTGCGTGGGGGAAGTGGACGGCAAACGCCCCGCGGGATTCGACTTCAACAATTCGCCCTACGAGATGACGCAGACCTCGCTTGCAGGCAAGACCATCATCCTGTCCACACGGGCGGGCACAGCCGGGGTCGCGGCAGCCGCAAATGCATCAGCAATCTACGCCTGCTCGTTAGTGGTCGCCAAAGCGACAGCGGATGCAATCCGCGAAGACGCCCCGCTGCTGGTGACCATTGTCGCCATGGGATGGAATGCCCGGGTGCGCACGGACGAGGACGAGCTTTGTGCGATGTACCTGCGGAATCTGCTCCAAGGACGCGAGCCTAACGTGGACGCCCTGCGCAAGCTCGCGCTGGCCGGCGGCGAGGCCACCAAGTTCCACGACCCGGCCCAGCCCCACTTTCATCCGGAAGATTGCGAGATCGCCCTGGATATCAACCGATTCGATTTCGCCATTCGCATAGCCAGAGAGGATAATCTGCTCGTAGCGAGACGACGCACATGACGCAATGGACTATTCGGAAACTGCTGGCCTGGATTACCGACTACCTGACGGAGAATAGCGTCGACGCTCCGCGTTTGAGCGGCGAGTTGCTGCTGTCCCACGTGCTGGGCCTCAAACGCATCGAGCTGTACACGCAGTTCGACAAGATCGTGGACAAGGAGCACCTCGACCGGCTGCACGGTCTGGTCAAACGGGCGGGACAGCACGAGCCGGTGGCGTACCTGGTCGGTAAGACGGAGTTCTACTCCATCGAGCTGGAGGTGGCGCCCGACTGCCTGATTCCCCGACCGGAGACCGAATTGCTCGTGCAAAGAGCCATCGAATTCCTGCGCATGCGCAGCGGACCTCAGCACGTTTGCGATCTATGCACCGGCTGCGGGTGCATTGCCGTGGCGGTGGCCAGGAATTTCCCCGAGGCCCATGTGATCGCGACGGACATTTCGGACAAGGCGCTGGCGGTCGCGGCCCGCAATGTCGAGAAGCATCAACTCCAGGACCGCATCGAACTGCTCTGCGGCGATCTCTTCGAGCCGCTCGTGCCGCACCTGGACGTCACGCAGTGGGACCTGATCGCGTGCAACCCGCCTTACGTTAGCGCTTCCGAATATGAGAGACTCGAGAAGAACGTCAAGGACTATGAGCCCCGGCTGGCCCTCTGGGCAGGCGACGACGGGCTGGACGTCTATCGGCAACTCTGCGAGAGAATCGATCAGTTCCTCAGGCCGGGCGGAGCGCTGCTGCTGGAGATCGGCTACGCCCAGGGCCCGGCCGTAAAGGAAATGCTCGATGGCGCGGCCCTGTTTGCCGAGGTCACGATTGAAAAGGACTTCCACAACAACGACCGCATCGCGATGGCCCGGAGGCTGGAGACCTGAATGCGTTGCGATCTAGGACCGGATTCGAGCGACATCTGAAAAGTGAATAGCGTAGAACGACGAGTGAGCCGATAGCGGCTGCGGCAGTCGATCGTGACTTCCTCAACGCAAGCGGCCGAAGGAAGGACCAGAAGCCAGCGGACCGTCATCCATTGCCGGTCTCCATCGAAGACTCAGATGTCCGGCCCGCGTCGCCTCCACCACTGCGGGCTAGTACGTGATCACGGCGCTGATCTTGTAGTCGGTCAGCTTGGCCCGGCCGTTGAGATCCTTCAGTTCGATCAGGAAGGTTGTGCCAACGACTTCGCCGCCGACCTTGCCGATCAGCTCGCAGGCCGCCCGCATCGTTCCACCCGTGGCCAGGAGGTCGTCCACCATAAGGACTTTTGCGCCGGGCGGCACGGCGTCACGATGCACCTCGACCGTGTCGGTCCCGTACTCCAGCGCATAGCTAACGCTTTCGGTCTCGTAGGGCAGCTTGCCTTTCTTGCGGATGGGGATGAATCCGGCGTTGAGTTTCTCCGCGACGGCGGATCCGAAGATGAATCCTCGAGCCTCAACCGCCGCCACGTAGGCGACGCCCGCATCGCGATAGGACGCGATCAGGGCCTCCACGGCGGCGGGAAATGCCTCGGCGTTCGCCAGCAAGGGCGTGATGTCACGAAAGAGAATCCCTTGCTTGGGCCAGTCCGGGATGGCGCGGATGAAAGCAGACAGATCGGTTTGTTTCTTTGTCATGGGCCTCCTTTCCACAGTTCATCGAGTCGCGAAGCACACCGTCAGCCGCGACCGCCCTATTGTCGCCGACTCGGCGTCCGATTGCAAGAAGACAAACCGATCCGCCCGAATCCTATCCTGCTTCCATGTACTCGTAGAGCCGCGTCAACGCTTCACGCCGGATTTGTCGGATGCGTTCGCGCGTCAGTCCCATCTTCTTGCCAATCTCCTTCAGGGTCAGGGGGCGATGCCCACCCAAACCATAGTGCAGCCTCAATATCTCGGCTTCGCGCGGCTCGATCTCATCCAACAGCCTGACGGCCTTGGCCTCTTCCTCGTCCTCCACCAACGAGTCCTCCGGCCGACCCGCATTCGCATCCTCGAGTGTCGATTCCAGAGCGTAGCCGTCATCCTGATCGTCGCCATCCAAGCTCTCGCTCACATTGCTGAGGACCTCGACGACGCGATAGATGACGCTGGCTTTGCGTACCGGAAGGTGCATCAACTCCGCCATCTCTTCGACGCCTAGTTTTCGGCCCAGCCGCGCTTCCACTTCGGCGGCCGTGTACCGCCACTGGTTTATCAGCGTGACCATGTACGTCGGCACATGGATCGGCTGGACGTTCTCAAGCAAAGCCCGCTTGATGCTCTGCTTGATCCACCACGCCGCATAGGTGCTGAAGCGCGTGCCGCGCTCGGGATCGAAGTAATCGACGGCCCTGATCAGACCGAGATTGCCCTCTTCAATCAAGTCACCCAAGCTGATACCGCGCCCGCCATACTTCTTGGCGATATTGACGACCAGACGCAGATTGCTTCGCACCAGCAGTTCTCGGGCCTCCGGATCGTTGTCCTCGACCACCCGCGTGCCCAATTCGTGTTCACTCTCCCAGGTCAGGAGTGATGCCTCATCGATTTCCTTGAGGTAGTCCTTGAGTGTCACGTCGAATATGATAATACCCTCCCGCCCGAGCGAGAGCCTCTCGGCTCCAGCCATTACAGGCCAATTCGGTAAATACCCATCCTCACTTGCGGCGTACGCAGCGGCATCCGGCCCGCGGCGTCGAGTCGATACCGGCGGGCAACCGCCGATCCAACTCCACGGGAAGTATCGGCCCGACGGGTGCTGTGGTTTAGCCCTCCGAGCGCGGAACTTGGGCGTCTTCCCCTGGAACTTCAACAGGAGCCTCAAATGCCCGATCCGGTGCCCCAAAAGCCTGTACCACAAGAGGTAACCCCGACAAAATCGGACCTTTGGCCCTCTGGGCGCGAAGTGTCCGACAGAGCGTGCCGCGTTGCTGGGCCCACTGCCGGAGCCGCCGGAACCCACTGGCCTTCGTCGCCTGTCCACTGCCCAGACAAAGCGATGTGGGGGAACGGGTGCGATTCACGTCCGCACGTAGATCCCGAAGGAGAGCCTGAGAATGACCCTTGTCATTTCGACTAAGGGCGAAGCCCGCACGGAGAAATCTTCCGATGGCTGGTAGGCGCCTCCCATTCGCGACGAGATTCCTCCGCTGCGGCCTGCTTGCAACAGGCCTCCGGTCGGAATAACAATCCCAACCACTGAGCCACGCAACCTACCTACAAACGTGAAACGCACCCTAGGGGAACTGAGACCTTGCCGGGCCGCCCGCCCGAGCCTATACTGGATTCAGCGTATCACAAGTAGAAGCGTCTGATATCCCGTGCGGCAAGACGCCTGCCGACAGGCGAGGTGGCGAGAATGGACGAACAGCGGATATTCGTCGGACGAAAGGCGGAACTGGAACAGTTCAGGCAAGTGCTCGAAGACCCGCGCGGACAGGCCGTACTCGTCGTCGGGCAGACCGGCATGGGCAAGAGTTGGCTGCTGGACCGAATGGCTCAACTGGCCCAGACGCACCCCGACCTCCGGTGCGGCTACGTCCGCTACGAAATCACGCGCACTGACACGACCGACTCGACGATGGCCCTGATAATCGACCATGCCTTCGAGGCAGCACAAGCCAAGGCGGGTTCGTTCGACAAAACCGACCAGCGGAAGCGGCAGTGGCATGCCCTCCTCAAAGTGATTCTCCCCAAGGGCAACGAGATCATTGAACTCGCACAGAGCCTCCGCCGCGACCCCCAGAAGCACACACGCGACCAATTTCTCGACCGCCTGAGACTGATCTCGAAGCGCATGCCTGAGAACGGCCGGGCCGTTTTCGCCGTCGACCCAGAGAAGTACATGGAAGAGCACAGCGCCGATTCCTGGCGGCTGGTCGTGCGCGAGTTGCCCGAGAAGGTCAAGTTCCTCTTCGCCCAGCGTCCCGAGGATGAACTGGTCAAGAGCAATACCTTCATGGCGTTGCCCAATGTCTTGCGTATTCCCGG
>CAYNQP010000022.1:0-7911 GCA_964399325.1 uncultured Pirellulales bacterium | reverse complement strand
ACTTAGGCGTGCTCGCTGATACCGAAGTCGAGGATCTGGTGCGCCTACGCGCCGATAGAGTCGGACAGAGCGGAAAGACCCTGGGTGATGTGGCGTCACGCTACAAGGGTCATCCCTATGCCATCCAGGCAGCCCTTGACATCGTCAAGAAGACCGGCAGGATCGAAGGGTTACCGAGCGATCCAACACCTGAGAAGATCGCCGAATCGCAGTGGCAACAGGTCTGCCAAGACAGTGAGGCCATTCGGCTCTTCGAGGCATACGCGATTCTGGAGGTCGGCGTTCCGGCAGACGTCGTAGTGGCCGTCAGCGACCTCGACGGAACGTCCTGCAAGCGACTCCACAGTGACACGTACCTTCGCGGTCTGTTGCGTGATGACGGGCACGGCCAACGAATCTACCATGCCATCCTCGCCGATCACATTCTTGGGGAAATGCGCGAAGACGAGAAGAGCCAATATCACCGCCGCGCAGCAGACTTCTACCGCACTCGGCTCAAGCAAGCCAAAGACCAGCAAACCGCCCCCGATGTCCTGGCGGCTGCTCGACTGGCGGAGCATGTGCTATCACCGGAAGGTAACGAGGCATTCGTAACCACCTTCACCGATGAATGCGGTCAGGCGCTAATCAACTTAGGCTTGTTCGATGAATTCATCGGCCTTTCGCAGCGTGCTCTCAAGGCGGTAGAGACTGGTTCAGCCAAGGAAGCGATGCTTCTCGGCAACCTCGGCCTCGTCTATCAGAAGCGCAGCGATCTTGACGAGGCTGAGAAGATGTTCGAGAAGGCGCTCGACATCGAAAAGAAGCTGGGAAGACTGGAAGGCGTGGCCAACAACTACGGCAACCTTGGGGTAATTCATAGAATACGGGGCGATCTTGACCGGGCCCAAGTGATGCACACGAAGGCGCTTGAGATTGACCAGAAGCTCGAACGACACCACAGTGTGGGGGCTCACTACGGCAATCTCGGGCTAATCCACAAGATGCGTGGCGATCTCGACCAAGCCGAGAAGACGCTTAAGAAGGCACTCGAAATCCTTGGACAGATTGGGAATCTCCAGGGCGTTGCCGATGTCTCTGGAAATCTCGGCCTACTATACCAGGATCGTGGCGATCTAGACCGCGCCGACCAGATGCACAAGAAGTCTCTCGAAATCAACGAGAAGCTTGGACGACTCGAAGGCATGGCCAACCAATATGGAAACCTTGGTCTCGTCTGCCAAGGCCGTGGAGACCTCGACGGAGCCGAAGCCATGCACGAGAAGTCTATCCAAATCAACGAGAAGCTTGGACGACTCGAAGGCACGGCCAGCCAATATGGAAACCTCGGTCTGGTCTACCGGAAACGGGGCGACCTCGACGCAGCGGAAGAGATGCACAAAAAGTCCCTCGAGATTGCTGAGAGGCTCGGGCGACCCGAAGTAATGGCCCTGCAATACGGCAACCTCGGCAACGTCTACTTCACACGCGGCGACCTCGACCAGGCCGACAAGATGTACAGAAGAGCCCTTGAGATCGACGAGAGACTTGGCATGCTCGGGGGCATGGCTGGCGAATATACCAACCTTGGCCTGATCTGCCTGACACGCGGCGACACGGGGAAGGCGCGCGAGTATTGGGCCAAGGCAGTCGAGTTGTACAAGAAGACCGGGATGCCGCACATGGTCGCCAAGGTCCAGGGCTTGCTCGACGGGCTCCCGCAGGAACAGGAGTAGGAGCAGCAAACGGGAGGTCGGAAGCAGCACGTTGGTCTTCTTGTCACCCCTGCGAAGGCAGGGGTCCAGACGCTCCTGGATCCCCGCCTTCGCGGGAATGACAACTGAAGCGGGCGTGATTAACCCTTCAACACTCTGGCCAGCGGCAGGCTGGGTGCGACATGGAGGGTGCCCTTCATGCGGAGTAACACGAGGCGCGGGCTTGGCTTGGGCGGAGCGACGTGCTAAGATGAGAGCCAACCGTTACACAGATGGAGGTTATCACGATGATGCAGGCTGTGTTGGCTCTTGTTTTGTTGGGGTCGCTGAGTGCGGCGGCGGAGGGGACGTATACGAATCCGGTGATTGACGAGATTGGGCCGGCCGATCCGACGGTGATCTTGTTCGAGGGGATGTATTACCTGTACCCGACCGGGGACGATCGGAGCTATCACGTCTATACCTCGCGGGACCTGGTCCACTGGGTCAAGGGTGGCAAGGTCTTCCAGCCGGGGCCGCGCAACGTCTGGGCGCCGGACGTCTTTCGCGATCCGAACGATGGGAAGTTCTACCTGTACTATACCGTCAACAAGCGCATCGGCGTGGCGGTGGCGGACCGGCCGGACGGGACGTTTGTTGACCGCGCGACCTTCTTCGAGAACGCCATCGACGCGCACATGTTCCGCGACGACGACGGGCAATACTACCTGTACTACGTGCAACTGCCCGGCTTTCGCATTCACGTTCAGCGGATGAAGACGCCGCTGGAGAGAATGGGCGAGCCGGTCGAGATACTGCGGCCGACCGAGCCCTGGGAGAAGCTGCGCGGGGACGTCACCGAGGGACCCTGGATGCTCAAGCACGAGGGGACGTACTGTCTGCTCTACTCCGGGACGGGGGCGGATTCGCTCGACTATGCCATCGGCTACGCCACGGCGTCCAAGCCCACCGGCCCGTTCACCAAGTATGCGGGCAATCCGATCGTCAAGAGGACCGACACAGCCTTCGGCCCGGGCCATGGCTGCGTCGTACGCGACGGCGCCGGTAACCTGTGGTCCGTCTACCACCAGCAGAAGGACGACACCGAGGCCTGGAACCGGTTCATCTGCCTCGACCCGCTCTGGTTCGACGACCGCGGCGTCCTGCACGGCAAGGCCACCCGCGGCACGCCCCAGCCGGCCCCTGTTGCTTTGCCTCGCGCGACACTCTCGAAGTAAACGGAATCCCCGCGCGCGGAGCCAGCTCAGTTCAGTGTGGGTTGCGCCAAGTCTCGCTGGCGCTGCAAGGCCCAGGCGAGCGCGTCCTTGATTGGTTTGGAGTGGTTGTCAAGCCGTTGGGCTTGGCGGAACTGCTCGATGCTCTGGTCCAGGTAGCCGCTTCCCGCCAGGCAATAGCCCAGCAGAACGCGAAAGGCGGCGATATCGCCAAACTTGGCGACGACATGCTGGATGTGCGGCGTCGCGTGCGAATAGCGCTGCAACTGGTAGAGGAAGTTGGCATAGTTGTAGTGGATAGCCCAATCGTCGCCGTTCAGCTTGAGTGCGTCGTCATAGGACTTCACGACTTCGTCGACGAACGCCTGGTCAATATGGTCCGTCGTCTCGGATATCTTCTTTTCCAGACGGGCCTGACGCTGCGCATGGTCGAGCTGATCCAGAAATGGCGGGCGGGCCAGCATCTTGGCAATGCCGGCGGCCGTATCGACCTGATCCCACGCGGTGAAGGCCAGTCGTTTCGCACATTCATCACGCGACGGGATGTCGGCCGATGGCACAGGAACCAGACCCCGATCCTGCTGAAGGGCCTCTAACACTGCGGGCAACAACAGCCGCGCCAACTCATAGCCTCCGTCGAAGTTGTAGTGGACATGATCGTTGAACACCTGCGCGCCCGTGATGCCGTCCGAACACAAAGGACTTGCCGCCAAGCCACTGTCCACATCCACCAGGCGGACCTTCTTGTCGGCATACTCCGACGCCACCTCTGTGATAGTGTCGTTCAGACGTAAATCGGTGCGGAACTGCAATGCGTCCCAATCCCGCGCCAGGGAGAAATGGGTCCTGGCGGTCTGCGTATCGCCGAGCGCTAGATGGCACCTTGCCAGGCGGAAATGCAGGTCCGCATAGTGATCGTCGATGGCGGCCGCTTCCTGATAGCTGGCAATGGCGTCGGCGTAGCGTTGCTGGTCTTCGTGCTCCACGGCACGGTCGTAGAGGGACTCCCACGCCGGCAACTGCTCGGCCGTCAGATCGCCTCGGTGCAGCGACGCCAGAGGCGGGCAATCCTTCAGATTGACGGGGACCGTCGCGACAACCACGCCGGCGCTCGATGCAAAGGCGCTGTCGCAGATCTGCGTGAGATTACGTCGGCAATTGCGGTAGGTCGCCTCCCGCCTGGGATCATCCAGGGCCACTCTGTACTTGCGGAAATACTCCATCGTCTGAGACTGCTCTTCGCCTCCATCGGCTGACGTGACGCCTTGGATGCCCGCTCGCAGGCACTGAAAGAACCGAGCTTCCTTGATGCGCTGCAAAACCGGAATAAGGTTGGGATGACGACACAAGAACGTGGTGGGGCCGTACTTGCCGACGACTTCGTTGTTTCCCATGTAAACGACGAAAAGGTCCGGCTGCAATTGCGCACATTCGCGCGCTATCGGCGCAACGATATGCGAATTGATCCCCCGCATGGCGGCGTTCACGACCTCCACCCGGTGATTCGGGAAACGATCTTGCAGCAGAACCTCAAGAATGCTCCCGAAGCCAAAGGCGGGATTCGGCGTGCCCATCGCCGCGGATTCTCCTAAGATGAAGAGGCGAATGGTCTCGTTCGGTTTCACGGTCGAGATGAGGCAGGGATGCGGCGAGGTGGTTCGCCCTTTGCGATAGAACCAGATGAACCAGTGGTTCGTCGTGAGCATCCCGTCCCGGTCGCTCTGGACGAAGAAGGTGGCAGGCCGCCCAAAACCGACCGCTGCCAAGCCAACTTCGAGCAGCGTCAGAAAGACAACCGGAGCCAGGACGAGAAGACCGATGCGAAGGAACCAGGCTCGTCGGCCCAAGAAGAAGCGGTTGGCCGTCTGGTCGGCAGGTGAATGCGCCTTGGCGTCATGCGAGGAAGACCTTCCCTTGCGATGGACGCCCGTCTTGGACCTGCGATCGGCTTTGGACCTGGCCATAACGGGACTCACAGAAACGCGGCAGCGATCTTCGTCGGCGGTTCCGAAAAAAGGCAGAAAGAAACCTATCACGAGAGAGAAACCTCCGTCAAGAACAAACGCCGCCCGAAACGGGCGACGTGCCCACTGAAGTCGGGACCCGGAGCACACCCTGCCGGACGCGGCCCCACCCACGAACAGATCCGCTCCGGCGTATCAAAAAAAAATAAGACGCTCCTTTTATTTGCGTGCATTGGCGATTCTCTGCCGTTATAGTCTTCGCGTGATAAAATACCAGCATGTACTCGCACTGAACCCGTATTTCGGGAGCTCCACTGCGGCCGTAGGGGTATTCCCTCCGACCGGCCTTGAGTATATCACCGCAAGCATGGAGGGCTTGGTCGGTCAGGTTACGCTTCTCGACCTTCGGTATGAGAAGGCTTACCAAGATTCGGAAGTGCTGAACCAGTTCATCCGGGCCAACATCGACTTGGTCTGCATCACCATCGGCTGGCAAGTGCGGTTCAAGGCCATCTGTGATTTCGTCGCTCAACTGCCCCCTGAGATTACGACCGTCGTGGGAGGCTATAACGCGACCCTCGAAGTGGAGTACGTACTTGAGCATTGCCCCAACGTCGATATGGTCGTGCGCGGCGAGGGCGAGGAGATCATCAAACAGATCGTTGCCGGGGTCGCGCAGGAGGAGATTCTCGGGCTCTCCTGGCGGCGCAACGGCGGCATCGTTCATAACAAGAACCAGGTCCTGCCCGACTTGGCGCATATCGCCTTTCCGGATCGATCCCTGAGAAAGCATGAATACTACCTGTCTCAAGCCGGCATTCGACTCAGCCGGCACACGTTCGACACGGTCCTGACAACGCGGGGATGCCCGTTCAAGTGCAAGTTCTGCACGTTCAGTCTCAATCCGCTGGGACAGAAGAGGGAATACACGGAGCGGCCGATCGAATCGGTCATTGAGGAACTCAAGACCGTCACGGCTGATGTGGTGCTCTTCAGCGACGACAATATGTTCACGAGCCCCAAGCGGGCCGAGCAACTGTGTGACCTGATCGTCGAGAACAAGATTCAGAAGACATTCGTCGTCCAGGCCCGCGTGGATATCGCCAGACATCCCAGGGTCCTCGACAAGGCACAGAAGGCCGGGTTCAAGGTGTTTCTGCTCGGGGTCGAGTCGCCGCACGATCGAATTCTGGCCAGCTTCCAGAAGGGCATCACCCAGCAGCAGATCCGCGAGTCGTTCGCCATCCTGGCGCAGTACGAATTTTACCTCCACGGGTACTTTATCTACGGCAACATCGGTGAGACCGAGGAGGAGATGCTCTACATTGCCCCGTTCGCCAAGGAGATCGGACTGGACTCCATCAATTTCCATAAACTGCGCATCGAGAAATTCTCACCGCTGAAGGAAGTGGTGGAGGCCACGCCGGGCTACCATTACGAACGGATCGGCGGTCCGGTCTATTCGGACCGGTATGGACTCAAAGAGCTCAAGGAAATCCGTAACCGCATCCGGTCCCGCTTCTACAATGCCAGGCAGATCCTCCAAATCATCAGAAAAGGCCACCGCCTCGGCCTGCTCAGTGGGCGCGACGTCGCCGGCTTGGTGCTCAAGTTGCCGTTGCTGGTGCCCAGCCTGCTCAAGAGGCGTGCCCAAAAGAAGAGCAAGAGGAAACGCCGAGCCCTCGCCCTGCACGCGCCCGAGGGCAGCCAACTCCAGGGCAATGTCCGCTCTGGCTAAGGCAGCCCGCAACTGCCCGCGGGTGGATACCCGATTCCCCTGTAGAGGCGCAACATCTTGCGTCTCCAAACCCTTGTGCGTTCGAGACCGCTCGTTTGCAGAACTTGGCCCCCCCAAATCCTTGGGTTCTGAGATGCAAAATGTTGCGTCTCTACGACGGCCGGACTTTGTGGCGCCTTGACGAATGTCTGCCTCCGTACGCCAACCGCACCCCCTCGCACGGCAAGAACGCATTTGGCTTGACCCGTACACGGAGACCCGGTAGATTCACGTCCGCATTTGAAGACCGGAGGCCAGACGGGCTGGCTATGAACGAGCGGATCGAATTACTGTTGCGGATACTGTGTGACGTGTTGCCGGCGCGGGCAGATGCGGCGTATCTGTTTGCCGAGACGGAGCCGAACCAGGAAAGCGTGTTCGTTGCGGGCCGGCGACTGCTCGACGAGGGCCGGGTCGGCAGGCTGCTGATCTCGGACTGCGGTCCCAAGAGCGGCTACATCGGAGCCCCCGCGTACCGGCAAGCCATGTCCCGGCACGGAATTGCACGGGAGGCCATCGAAGAGATCCCAATGGAGCCGACCGAGATTCTCCACACCTTGATCGAGGCCCAAGCCGTGGTACGGCACGCTCAGGCCAAGGACTACGAGAAGCTCATCGTCGTCTCCATCCCGCTTCACCAGGAGCGAGCCTTCATCACCGTCGTCAGCGTCGCGCTGCGGGAGTATCCATCGCTAAGGCTCTACAGCCTCCCCGGAAGGGCCCAACCCTGGGACAAGGTCGTGACCCATTCGCAAGGCGTCCAGAAAGCGACCCGCGCCGAATGGATCACCGCCGAGCAACAGCGTATCGAGAAATACACCGCCACCGATGACCTCGCACCAGGAGACAGAATCCTGGGGTACCTCCGGACGCGGCGGTGAAGTGAAGTATAGGTCCAATAGGTCCTATTCGGCCTATAGGACCCCTGGCGAGCCGTCCGGCTCGCCTTCCCGCCTGCGACGTCAGCTCATCAGCCTCTTGAGCAGGGCGCGCTGGAAGTGGAGGCGGTTCTCGGCCTGGTCGAAGATGATCGAGTTCGGTGACTCAACGACCTCGTCGCTGATTTCGTAACCTCGATAGGCAGGCAGGCAGTGCATGAACTTGGCATGCTCGGGGGCCGCAGCGGTCAGGGCGGCATCGACCGCGTAGCCTGCAAACTCACGCACGCGCTTTTCCTTCTCTTCTTCCTGACCCATGCTCACCCAGGTGTCGGTGTAAATCACATCGGCGTCGGCGACCGCGACGTGTGGGTCGCCGACCTG
>CAYNQP010000021.1:0-15162 GCA_964399325.1 uncultured Pirellulales bacterium | reverse complement strand
CATATGATCCTCCCGGCCTTCTCGCGTACGGCCAAACATACTTTTGGCGTATCGACGAGGTCAACAGCGCTCCTGACTACACCATCTACGAGGGCAGCGTCTGGAGCTTCACGACCGAGCTGTTAGCCTATTCCCTTATGAACGTCTCCGCTACTGCCTCCACCACATCTGGGGCGAACGCGGGCCCGGAAAAGACTAGCGATGGGTCCGGCCTCGATGCCGACGGGCAGCATTCGATTCTGGAGACGGCCATGTGGCTCGGCGACGCTGTCGAGGGGGACCCTGTGTGGATCCAATACGACTTCGACCGTGTCTACCGAATGTATGAGATGCAGGTATGGAACTACAACGTGGAGTACGAGTTCGTTCTGGGCTTCGGCGTCAAGGATGTGACGATCCAGTACTCGGCGGATGCCAATGACTGGACTACCCTCGGTGACTTCGAATTCGCTCGAGCACCGGGCACCGCCGGTTACGCCGGGCTGAATCTTGATTTGGGCGGCATTGCAGCCCGTTCGGTCAGGATCAACATCCACAGCAACTGGGGCGGGCGAGACAGTTACGGCCTCAGTGAAGTTCAATTCTCCTACATCCCCGTCTATGCCCGCGAGCCCATACCCGTGTCCGGGGCCACAGATGTGAATCCCGCCGTCGTCCTCGGTTGGCGTGCGGGCCGAGAGGCCGCGTCGCACCAGGTCTACTTCGGCACCGATAGCAACGCCGTGACCGATGGCACTGCTTTGCTCAATATCGTGACTACAGAGGCGTACGATCCCGGGACGCTTGATCTCGGCACGACCTACTACTGGAAGATCGCCGAGGTCAACGAGGGTGAGACACCCATGACATGGGCCGGCGATGTCTGGAATTTCTCCACACCGCAGTTCATCGCGGTGGATGACTTCGAGAGCTACACCGACGAAGAAGACAGCCTGATCTATGAAACGTGGATCGACGGCTATGGGATCACTGCGAACGGCTCGCAGGTAGGTCATAACGACCCGCCGTATGCCGAGCAGACCATCGCGCACGCCGGCCAGTCCATGCCGCTCTCCTATGACAACACGGTTGGCGTGGCCAACTCGGAGGCCAAACTGACCTTAACTCCCCCCCAAGACTGGACCGTCAACGGGGCCGACACCCTATCGCTGTATTACCGCGGCATTCCGATCGGCTTGCTGATAGTCTCGGACAGCCACATCGTCATGAACGGTACGGGCACGGATATCTGGGGCACGGCCGATGAAGGCCGCTTCGTCTACAAGCAGCTCACCGGCAACGGCACCATCGTCGCCAAGGTCGAGAGTATTGACAACACGGACGCGTGGGCCAAGGCCGGCGTGATGATTCGCCAGAGTCTGGACGCCGACTCCGCTTGGGCTTACGCGCTGATTTCCGCGACGAGCGGCGCCCACTTCCAGGCGCGGCCGACGGCCGCGGGCACGGCCGCCAGTGACACTACGCTGACGCTGCCGGCCGAGCAGACGGACGCACGTGCTCCGGCTTGGGTCAAGCTGGAACGCAATGGCAATCAGTTCAGCGTCTACTACGCCACGGACGAAGCCGGCACGGCGTGGGTCGCGAATCCCTGGAATCCGCAGACGATCGCCATGATCGGTCCGGTTTACATTGGCCTGGCGGCCACCAGCCATGCGGCGGAAGTCGTGGCTCAGGCCGAACTGACCGGGATCGCCACGACGGGCAATGTCACCGGCCAGTGGCAGTCGGCCTCTCTGACCGTCGATCAACCCGAGGGTAACGGACCGGATACGTTCTACATCGCGGTCGAAGACAGTCTCGGCCACAAGGTGACGCTGCCCAACCCGTCTCCGGCGGCTGTTGGAAGAGGTGCCTGGACACCGTGGCTAATTCCGTTAAGCGATATCACCGCGGCCGGAGTCAACACCACGAGCATCGAGAAGGTCTATCTGGGCGTCGGCGACAAGACCAAGCCGAGCCAGAATGCCTCCGGCCTCCTCTATATCGACGATATCGCCTTCGGCCATCCGATTTCCGTCGAATAGGCGGACCAAGATTTGTGGGGTCATTCACTGCCATGGCAGGATTTCCACGGGGCCCATGCTTTTCGTGGCGTGGGCCCCGTGTCTTCTGGTCCGGCCTATGGGCGTGGGTGTATCGGCGGAGGCCCTCGGATCGATGAGGGATCTTTCGGGGGTATGCATGACGCGATACGCGATGCGCACGCCGTCGCAAACTCGATGGGAGAGAGCCGCTGTCTCGCGCCAGGACAATCCAGGCAGACAAAGCCAACTTCGCGTCTCTTCGGCCTGAAAACGAGCGTGAGGCTGGAAAACAAAGCCAGTTTCAGGCGCGGCGGCTGCTCATTGACTCGGGGGGGGCGAGGCGCCAGTGGTGGCGCAGTCCGAACCGACGCTTATCAAGGAGGTCACGATTGGCGGCCTGAAGCGCGATGCCTCCGGCGAGATCAAGAAGACCTATACGGGAAATCGTGCGCCTGCTGCCTGCCCCACCTGAGGCAGCTAAATGTCCGCCGTGATGTCCACGGCTCCCAAGATCGAGGACTGCGTTGTCATGCGTGAACGGCCGTCCAAGGCCCGAGTTGAATGGAGACGATAGCCTCCATGCTTGGCGAAATCGAGTTTTCTGTCCAAGCTAGTCCCCTGGCGCCTCTGGGTGCAAATGAGCTTTCTCCTGGTCTGGCTCGATCCGCTGGGTCTGCGTTTGCACACGATGTGCTCGCCCGTTTTCCATTGCTACGCCTGCCCCCTGGCGACGTTTGCTTGCCCCATCGGCGTCATCGCGCAATTCGGGGCGCTGCACATCTTTCCGTTCATTGCTGTGGGCCTGCTGGTTGCGCTCGGTGCCGTTTTCGGGACCCTCATCTGTGGCTGGGTCTGCCCCTTCGGCTTTCTGCAGGACCTCGCCGCCAAGGTCCCCACGCCCAAGTTCGACCCGCCTCGGTGGACGAGCCATCTCTGCTACGTTGTGCTCATTGTCACTGTCCTGGCAGTCCCCTATTTCTTCGGCGGAGGACACTTCCTGTTTGTCTGTCGGGTCTGCCCGGCGGGCGGTCTGGAGGCCGGTGTTCCCGGCATGATTTCTCAGGCCGCGGCGGGCCAGCCGGTCGTCTGGCCTAACGCCATCAAGATGACGATCATCGTGCTCTTCGTTGTCGCGATCTTCTTCGTCAAGCGACCCTGGTGCCGGGTGCTCTGCCCGCTTGGCGCGATCTTCTCGCTCTTCAACCGCGCCTCGGTGTTCTTCCTGCGCGTGGATCCGAACGAATGCACGGACCGCAAACAATGTCACAAGCTCTGCGATCTCGGCATCCAGCCGGAGAAAAGCCCCAACGACTCGCGCTGCACAAGGTGCCTGGAATGCACCGCCTGTGGTCCGGAGGCGCTGACGCTGGAGACCATCTTCCACCGGCGCCCAGAGCCGCTCGGCGGACAAGAAGATGGGCGCGAGGGGTAATCCGGATGCGTATCAGATAGAATGCCGCAGGCTCGCGGCGTGCTGCTGCAATTCCGCCAGGCGCTCGGGATCGACGGTTCTGCGATAGCGAAGGTCGGCGTATTCGAGATACCAATCTGAAATCCCAGTCCACCGCCCGTCGCCGGAGTCCTGGGCTCGGAGCCTGTCCGAGAACGCACACAAGGTCTTGGCGAGATGTCGTCGCAGCCCGGCGGATTTGACCTTGCGATCCATTCGCGCCAAGATTGTGTGCAGGGCGACAAGGGCCGGATCTCTCGCGAACCGCGACATTCCGGTTTCGGACAGTCTCCTTCTGCGATGCCGGGACAGAGCCCACCACGAGGCTCCCATTAGCAGCGCGGCCAGAACAAGCGAACGAGCGAGGAGACCATAGGACGTGAAGAACCAGCCGGCAATACCGAGAAGGCCGTATCCATACATCGCCTGCAAAAGCTGCCCGAGCATCAGTCCGGCGCCGCCGTCGTCACTTCCGGATTCTCCGACGGCGGACGAGGCCGCCACGTCCTGCTGCACCGTAGCCTCGACAAGTCTCCAACGGTTCTGCTCCTGATCCCAGGCCTCGACCCAAGCGTGGGCGTCCATGTTCCGCGCGATCCAGGACCCGCTCTGTTCATCCCTCTGGGTCACCAGGAAGCCTGTGACATATCGAGTTGGTACATCGGCCAGGCGCAACAGCATCGCGGCGCCGGAGGCGAAGTATTCGCAATATCCCATGGATTCATCGAGCAGAAAGTACGCGAGCTTGTCCCGATCGGGGGGATGTCCAACTCGAGCGAGTAGGTGTAACGAGTGCGAAAGTAGTTGACAACGGCGTCAGTCTTCTCGGCGGTTGTCTTGCAGTCGGAGAAGATCTCCGTCGCCAACTGGGTGATGCGCGGATCCAGTTGAGAGGGGATATCCAACATCCGGCTACGATGCGCACCGGTCAGCGATCGGCGATAGGCGGTCGGGGCATAGGTGATTTGGTACCTTCTGCCACGCTCCAAATCCGGCGCGTAGACAATGTCGTCATCATCCCGCAGCAGCAGATTGAGGGGCGCGTCGACGGAGCAGGTTCCCAGTGGAGTGAAGGCCGTGCGGCCGAACCGGAGCTCATGTCGAATCGTCATGGACTTGACGTCTGAAGGCTCTCTCTCAGTCAGACGAAAGGTGTTTGTTCTTCCTGCAAGATACACCCTGAACGGGCTGCTCTGCTGCGGGAAGACTGGTTCTCGAAATGACAGATCGAGCCATTCAGACTGGCGGTAGACTTCAAAGGCCTCAGCCCTCAGGTAGCCCGGGGCCTCATCGCAGGTTATTGTCAGCGCGGGCGTCGGGTCTTGTATGACCGATAGCATGCTCGACAGCTTGCCGCTGGTGGAAAAGCCGATAAGGGACGCGCCGTCGGCTCCCGCCTCCGACGTGATGCCCTGTCTGGCGAACCAGATCGGCACGTAGTTGAGGGCCTCGACGTGGCGATAGAGCACCGAACTGACGATCCAGCCGCCGTTGGCCGCGACGACGAGGACCGCCGCCGAAGCCATCCAACGGGGCACGCGCCGAGCGCCGGGCCGGATGGGCGGTTCCGTCGATTCGTGCAGGGCCGCGACGTAAAGCACCGCCAGGACCACCGAAAAGACCTCCAGTAAGCGAAACGCGATGAACCTGTCGTCCAGTAAGAGAATTTGGCCTGCGCACACGGTGATGGCCACATGAAACAACCCGAGTGAGGACGGCAGTCGCTGTGGCGAACCGAGGAACAACATCAGGATCATCGAGGCCAGGAAGTAGCGCGTGACTGTTTGCCAGGCGAGGATCATGGCGGCCTCATGTCCCATTCGTCCGCCCGGCCCGGCGTAGCGGTAGTGGAGAGCGAACAGGGTGGCCAGGACGAGCAAGAGCATGGACGTGATGACGCGTCTCTCCGGCCGGATGTCCCAGGTGAAGCGCCGCCTCAGACCTAACAGCCCCAGCATGCAGAGGATGGCCGGAAGGGCAATGTCCCGGGAGACCCATGCGGTCAGCGCCGAGCCAGTCAGAATGATGGCCATCGCAATGGTTCTCTGCATCTTCATAAGCGCTCTATCGGTCCTGCCAGGATTTCGTCGGGCGAAAGCACAAAGACATCATCGGTCCAGCTTCCACCGAGCTCGCCGGCGGAGGCTCCCTTGGGGGCGCCGATCAGGAAGACCGTGCTATGACAGCCGGTCCGTGTGGCCAGCTCCAACAACGGCAGGTAGGTCGTGTCCAGGGCCAGCAGAACGAAGATGACGTCGGAGACCTCATGGAATCTCTCCGTCAGGGCCGGCAACATCTGTTCCAGATGATAGCCTTCGGATGCTTCCACCCCTGCCAGGACATCATGTATCCTGTCAAGGCGCGTCAGGGCGGGCCACGAAGCGAGCGGGTGCAGCTCCGGGCCGGCCAGCAGCAAATCGGTAAGGCAATCACGGTCGATGGTGAAGGCCAGGGAAGCGCAGAGTGAGACGGCTGCTTCCAGTTTCTTGATTACGTTCGAGTTGGACGGCCGCAGACTCTTGGGTATGCGAGTGTCTAATATGAGTGCGGCGTAGCTGTCGAGATCGTTGTGGTACTCCTTGGTGGCCGGCACGGACAGACGGGCCCAGGCACGGACGTCGATTCGGTGCGGAGAGTCGCCGGGCAGGAAGGGGCGATTCCCTGCGTATTCCGGGGATACCTCCGTCCGTCCGGCGGATCCGGCGCCGCCGGAGTGAACATGTCGACGCCGGCGTCCAAAGGCAAGGGGCAGTCGGTAGAACGCCGGCAGGACGGTGAGGGTCTGGTTGCCGCTGCGTGACACGCCGAAAGAGAACAGGTTAAAGGGAAAGCTGGATTGGCAGATCGGCTGTTTGACTTGGTACCGACCCCGTCGGCCAGGTCGTATCATGATGGTCACTTCGGTCGTCTCGCCCGGGGCGAGGCTCGGGGCACCATGCTCTCCTGCGAGCTGCTCAATCCCGTCGGTCAGGGTGCCGAACCGCAGCGAGAGATTGTAAGCTGGAACGCGGGCGATGTTCTTGAGCGTGTAGGAGAGTTGGACGACCTGACCTGCCACCACGCGATCGGGCAGATCTCCGGTAATCTGAATCCTCGGTCGCAGGGCCAGACCGACAAGCAATGCCGTCGCCAGAACAGCCACGAGGGCCGCGAACGCCCCGAAGGCGGGAACGATCAGCGCGGCGACAAGAACAAAGCCGGTTCCCCGCAGAAGCATCTTGCCCGCATCGGTCAAACCAAGACGCAATTTGGCATTGTCTGCGGCCATGGCGCCAGCCTTCCTTACTACACCGGCACTTTGATGTGACTGACGATATCGGTAACGATCTGCTCGGCCGTCGTGCCACTGTGCCGGGTCTTCGCGGTCAGCAGAATGCGATGGGGCAACACATAGGGAATCGCCCACAGCACATCATCCGGAGTGACAAAGTCACGGTCCTGGGCGTAGGCGCGGCCGCGAGCCGCTCGGGCCAGCATCAACGTTCCCCGCGTGCTGATACCCAACTGGAGACGGTTGTCACGCCGAGTCGCGTGAGCGATCTCGACGACGAACTCCGTGATGCTGTCGTCCGTGTGCACGGCGGCTACTTCCTGCTGCACGCGCCGAACCTGTTCCAGCGATAGCACCGGCTGTATTTTGTCCAGCGGCTCCGCTTGGGCATGCGATCTGAGAATATCGGCCTCGACGTCCACAGTCGGGTAGCCGATGGCCAGCCGGATCAGGAACCGGTCCAGTTGCGCCTCCGGCAACGGATACGTGCCGTGGAACTCGATCGGGTTCTCCGTGGCAATCACTATGAACGGTTGGTCGAGCGGACGACGTTGGCCTTCAATGGTCGCTTGGTTCTCATTCATGGCCTCCAGCAGGGCGGACTGAGTCCTGGGAGAGGCTCGGTTGATCTCATCGGCCAGGAGAATGTTGCAGAAGATGGGCCCCGGATCGAACCGGAAGTCTCCGCTGACGGGGTTGTAGATGGACGAGCCCAGGACGTCGGCGGGCAGTAGGTCGGGCGTGAACTGTATCCGGCTGTATTTGGCGTCGATGCTCTTGGCCAGGGCCTTCGCCAGGGTGGTCTTGCCCACGCCAGGGACATCTTCTATCAGGACCGACCCCCCGGCCAACAGGGCGACAATCAGGGCATCAATACACTCACTCTTGCCATAGATGACCTGACGCAGATTCTCTCTCAGTTGTGTCAGCAGTGGGTTTTCCGTGCGAACAGTTGCCAAATCATGTCTCCCAACGCCCGGTTTCATTCGGTCACGGACTCATCGTACACTCGAATCAGTACGTCTCGACCAGCGGTCAGGTTCTGAAAGTCCTCCTCGAAAGGGGTCATTCCGTCGGTGTCGTCTCGCCCTTTCGAGGGACGCCCAGACTGATCGGTCCTATTCTATGTTCTCGACACGGCCGGAACAAGACGTAGGGATGTGAGAGATCCCTGGGACAGATCAAAATGCAAATAGCAGAGCGCAAAATTGAGGAAGTCGTGCCCGCAACGCGGGCATTCCACTCTCCGCCGGCAGATGCTATAACCGGGAGTGGTTTTTCGGGCCATTGGCGTGATGGCTATTGTCACGAGACGGGCCGAGTTGCCAAAAGGATCGGTTTTGATTGGAGTTGAGGTTATGCTGCGTATTGCCGTGATAGGGGCCGGAGGGTTCGCATTCCATATCATCCAGAGGATTTGGGACGTCTCGGACAAGCTCAAGCTGGTCGCCGTGACGTCGAATCCCGAGCGAAAGACGCCGGGCGCTGCTGTGTGTCGAGAGCGGGACGCCAAGGTCTTTGGGACCGTGGACGAACTGCTGGAGGCGATGCAGGGCAAGTGTGAGCTGGTCTACATACCCACGCCGATTCACACGCACGCTCCCCTCGCGAAAAAGTGTCTGGATGCAGGTTTCGATGTGTGGATGGAGAAGCCGCCGGTGGCGACGATCCAGGACCACGACGATCTCATCGCATACGCGAACAAATATGGCAAGCCCATTGCTGTGTGCTTCCAGTATCTTCACAGCCCGCTCGTGCAGACGATGAAGGAGGCCATCAGTGCGGGTAGGTATGGCCGGGTCAAGCGGGTCCGCTCGATAGGGGCCTGGGAGCGATTCGACTCGTATTTCGCCCGCAACAGTTGGGCGGGAAAGCTGCGTGTCGGTAGTGACTGGGTGCTCGACGGTACGATCAACAATCCGCTGGCGCACGTGCTGAGCAACAATCTCTACCTGGCCTCGATGGACCGGCGGCGTATGGCCGATCCGGCGACCGTGCAGGCGGAACTCTACCACGGCCACGACATCGAAGGCGAAGACACCAGCAGCTTGCGGATCGTGACGGCCGACGGGGTGGAAGTGGTCTATCAAGCGACATTGTGCGCCGAAGAAGCGCGCGAGCCGACCACGACGGTCGATTGCGAGAACGCGACCATCGAATATGCGGAATTCACCACGATAACCGTAACCTACAAAGACGGCGCCCGAGAGCAGTCAACCTATGAGAAAGATAGATTCGTCACGATGCTGGAGCGATTGGCGAGCGACTACGAGAACGAAAGGCCTTATCTGAGCTCGCTGGAGACCTGTAGACCGTTCACGCTGGCCGTCAACGGGGCCTTTGAATCATCGCGACTCACGCACGGCATCGACAAGGAATACGTTCGTCGTTGTGACAAGGCCGGCGAGATCAAGACCACCATCGAGGGTCTGGAAGACCGGATGCAGCAGGCATACGAGCAGGGCCAGGTGCTCTCCGAAGTGGGGGCCCCCTGGGCGGTCAAGACCGAGCCGTTCGATCTGGCGGGCTACGATTCGTTTCCGAGCGCCCCCTTGGCGTAAGCCGTGACCTTCATTCGAAAAGACTTCCCCTCGGTTTGGGGCGGCGGAGTTTGACATTTGCCTTGAGATGGACGATACTCTCTGTCGCAGCCACGGTTGAAAGGATCCTCGTGCCGGACCAGGGAGACCGGGGTTTTCAGAATCCGCTGGCCTTTTTCGAAGGGCGAAAGCAATGATTACGAAGCTGAGAGTCAAGAACTTCAAAGCGCTTCGAGACGTCGAACTCGCACTGACCCCCATCCACGTCCTGATCGGCCCCAACGATTCCGGCAAAACCAGCATCCTCGACGCACTAGCCGCGCTGTGCCGAAGCGTTGACCATGATTTAGCCCAGGCCTTTCTCGGTTCCTGGAAGGAGTCGGAACTTGTCTGGGCTGGTAGTCCCAGCATCCTTGTGGGCATGGAGGTCGACCTTGGCGGCGACAGCATCACCGGCTACGGCATTAGCATTCAATTCGGAGCACGCGACAGGAAGGCGGCGACGGCGAGTGAGTATGTTGCCAAGGGAGAAACACGCGTCAAGTTGGGCAGCATAGAAGGCCGAACCTGGGTAAGGTATCAACTAGGGAATCCGACATGGTCGCCTCCACACAACGCCGAACTCCGACGAGTTCACAAGCTTCTGGACGGCGTGCAGTATTATCGCTGGAATCCTGTGTTCCTGTCGCTGCCGGTGGCGCCTGATGCCAAGAGGCGTTTCCGGATGGAATCGAACGGCTTCGGTCTGGCCTTGTGCCTGGACGAGATACTGAGCTACAGCCGGGAACAGTTCGCCAAACTGGAGAAGCGTTTCACGGAGGTTTTTCCTCACATCAACTCGATTGTTTTGCAGCAGGAGCCGGCCTACCGCGCCCCGGTAGACAACCCGGAGCAGGTGACGGTATTGCAGAAGGCTGATGGCAAGGGGTTGTATTTCCGGCTCAACAGTGGTCACCAGTTGATTCCGGCCTCGCAGGCGTCGGACGGGACTCTCCTGGTACTGGCCTATCTGGCGGTTCTGTATCTGCCGCAGCCTCCGAGACTACTGTTGGTGGAGGAGCCGGAGAACGGGATTCACCCGAAGCGGCTACGGGATATTCTGACAATACTGCGAGAGCTGATCCACGAGCAGTCGCATACGCAGGTTGTGCTAACGACGCACTCACCCTATGTGGTCGACCTGTTCGAGCCGGAGGAGGTCACGCTCTGCACCAAGCTTGATAACGGTGAGGTCAAGACGACGCGACTGTCCGAGAGCCCGACAGTGCGGAAGCAGATCGATGTGTTCACGTTGGGCGAAATATGGACCGCCGAGGCCGATGAGACCATCGCCAATGCGACAGAACCGGCGGAGGAAAGCCACGAATGAGAGTGCTGGTCGTAGCGGAGGGAAAGCACGAGCGGTCCGGGGCGTTGGAGAACCTTCTCAAGCGACTCGGAGGCGAGCAGGCGATATTCGAGTTCGAGCGTGTGTCTGACAACAGGATACACGCCGTGCATGGCAAGGGGCGCGGGTACATCAAGAGAGCTCTGCGGTGGTTGATGGAGGCGCAGAAACGCGGCGTCGACGCGCTGATACTGCTCATCGACGAAGATGGGCAGCGAGAGAGAATCATGGAGATCAGCGACGCACAGGGCAGCACCCTATCGTTGTTGCCGCGTGCCCTCGGCGTGGCCATCCGGACCTTCGATGCGTGGATGCTTGCCGACGAGAAGGCACTGACGCGTGTTTTGGGCTATGCGGTCAGCACGCAGCCTGAGCCCGAAGGGATTCGCAACCCCAAAGAGTTGTGCATGCGCCTGCTCGCAGACGGTCCCAATCAGATGGCTCAGAGCCAGATGTATGCGGAGGTGTCTTGTCAGATGGATCTCGACGTCTTGTGTACACGATGCCCATCTGGATTCAGCCCATTTGCCGCGCATGTCAGGGCAGTTTTTGCCTAGGAGACATAGTCCGCCCGCAACTCCCGATCACCACCTGGAGGGATGGGGGCCGAAGTCGGCTTCGCAGTAGGTGGCGAGATGGTTGCCTGGCTTCACGACGGCGGGGGATATGAACAGCATTGGGGCCTCCGTGTTTGATTTGACACGCGACACGACCCCGCTTCGAGTCTCGAACAAAAATCCTCGACGGGGAATCCTCGATGTGAGATAATGCTGGCCAGTCCCGGTAGATCTAAGGTCGCAGAACGTATGAATGCCGAAACCGGCTTGGACATTGTGGGTGAGGGAGACGTCGCAATTGCTTTATTCAAAAGCACTTGCATCTGCGACGTTGAGGAGATAACGAATGCCTCGGCCCAGATCAGAGAGTACATCCAGAGAAACAAGCCTGATAAGATGATCTTTGATTTCTCGGGTGTCAGGTTCTTCTCATCTCAGGTCCTGGGGCTTCTATTGGAGGCTCGGGCCCACCTGGAGCCGCAGGGAGGAAAGGCGGTGGTCTGTGCCCTGGCCGACCAGTTGCGGCGTGTCTTCAGGATCACCAACCTTGACAGGATCTTCACCTTTTTCCCCGACCAACAGGCCGCCCTCCACGAGCCGGCCAGCCATAGCTGACACGGCCATCCTTCCCGTCGATCCCACCTAACGGTCTGGACATCAACCATAGCAGACATCTGCCACTTCATCCAAATGGCAGTTGGGCACTCATAGTTTCGAACTGTCCGGAGGGAATCTGAGTACAGGGCTATACCCACGTCGATTCCTGTGGGAATGGGCATTGTGCACGGGCGAGGGGTCGGCTACAATGTGCGAACGGCAGGGGCATCCTAGATAGAAGGGTCTTGGCAGCTAAGGTTTTCCGTACGCACGTGAACACGAACCAAGCGAATCCGCACGCACGTTCGAAGAAGAGGATAATCCTCTATGTGATTATCCTTGCCGGGGTCATCTGGACCTGGGAGGACGTGGTCAAGGATCGGGTCATCCCCAAGCGCTGGGGCGTGGTGGAGAAGGGCCTCATCTATCGCAGCGGCCAGCTCTCGTCCTCTCTTGTCAAGCGTGTGCTGGAGCGGTATCAGATCAAGGTCATTGTTGATCTGACGGGCACGATGCCGGATGACAAAGATCAAGGGGCCGAGAGGGAGGCGGCCGCCGAGCTTGGCGTCGAACACATGCGGTTTCCGCTGGGCGGAGAAGGCACGGGAGATATCGCGAATTACGCCGGCGCCGTTGCTGCTATCGTTGACGCGAGGCGGATGGGCAAGCCCGTCCTGGTCCACTGTGCGGCAGGGGCCCAGCGAACCGGAGGCGCGATCGCATTCTATCGATTGCTGGTTGAGAAGAAGCCACCCTCGTTCGTGGTCAGGGAGATGGCGCGATACGGCTGGGACCCCAAACGCAACAAGGTCCTTCTGGACTACATCGATGAACACGTGGGCGAATTAGCCGTCATGCTGCAGGAGAAGGGAGCCATCGAGGAAATCCCGGAACCTCTGCCCCTTCTGCGCACCTCAAAATAGGCCTTGGCCGCGGGAAGTGACACTCTTATCCGGTTTCCCCTTGATTCGGACGCCAAGAGGCCTACAATCTCACGGCGTAAGGACCGTTTCCACAGAACGAGAGCTTGAATACGCCTCAGGATGGCCGGCGTGCCGCAGACCAAAGCCAATAGCATTCAATACATCAACAAGCTCAGAGTCCTGGCCATTTACATGGTTGTCACGGCGCACGTGGCCATGTGGCAGACCATGGCCACCGAGTCCTTCACCTTCAACTGGTGGCTCGGATGTTGGCTGTTCTATCTCGCCCACCTCTCGATCCCGGTTTTCGTGATGATCAGCGGCGCGCTGCTGCTCGACGATTCCCGGCGGGAATCGGCCGCCCAGTTCTACCGGCGGCGCATGATCCGCGTGGGCATTCCCCTGGTGGTCTGGACCTGTGTTTACCTGGTGGTTCGCGTGGTTATGGACCATGAGGAGCTTTCGGTGGGCCGGGCGGTCACGTTGATCCTCACGGGCGATCCTTACTACCACCTGTGGTTTCTCTACATGATCGCGGGGCTGTACCTGATTACTCCACCCCTGCGCACGTTTGTCCGATGCTCCAGCCCGGCCGAGAGGATCCTCGTCATTGTCATCGGTCTGATCCTGGCGAACGCCTACTTCCAGACGGACGTGTTGCTCTGGAACAATCAGCGATCCATCTTCACCATGTTCATTCCCTATATCTCGTTCTACCTCTGCGGGTACGAACTGCGCCTGATCGATCCCCGGAAGGTGTCTTTGAAATACCTCGTCCTGGCCGTGCTCATCTCCGCGGGGTATTTGGCCGCCTTTTCGGGGGTGTTCATGGAGACCGCCGGCGGCGTGGGGACGCGCTATCTGTTTGATTTCTTCAGTCCGCCCGTCATCTTCATTTCCATCGGTATCTTCTGGGCGGCCTATCTGCGTGACCTTACGGCCAAGCCTCTGGAGGGGCGCCGCAGGACGGCCCTGGAATGGATCTCCTCGACGACGATGGGCGTGTATGTCTTGCACCCGCTCGTTCTAGGGCTTATGCGGATCGCGTTCAGCAAACATGCGGACGACGGAAACTTCGTGGCCGGAGTGATTGTCGTCCCGCTGATTACGTTCATCGCCTGCGTCCTCATCACCTCGCTGCTGATGAAAATCCCGGTGCTCAGGCGGATCGTGTGCTGATGCGTCGGTTGCGTGCTTCGGCAAACGCGGGGCTCTGCGGCTGCTATTCGTTCTTGGGTCCGAGCAGGTCCTTCAGTCCCTAATTCCCTTGCCGAGTTCTTCTGCGGCTCTTCCCTGACCGGAGCCGGCGGTGGACCCGTTGCCGAAGAGGATCCGGCCGATATCCAGGGCTTTGCCCAGGACACTCGTCAGGCCGGTGACCATATCCTTGGGAAGAACGTCACCGCCTTGCTTGGCAATGCCGGCGGCCACGGCCAGGAGGATCTTCGTTGTGAGTGTCGCGAGATCCATCGGCTCGCTTCGCCCGAGGTCGGCCATTTTGACCGGCGCCAGTTTGAACGTCAGGGTGTCGACCTGGCCCGGAATGGGAAGCAGCTTGACGTCGACGCTTATGTTCGTGATCTCCAGGTTGTCGACGTACAGCTTCTTGCCGGAGGTCGTTCGGTCCTCGCGCAGCGACTTGATCACCTCACGCAGATTGTTGTCCAGTCCCTTCTGTTCGAGGGTGACCTTCATGCCGTCGAGCTTGATGTCTTTGATGGCGATGGTATCGCTGAGCAGCGATTTCGTGTCCACGCGGATGTCGCCTCGGGTCAGATCGAGTAGTGTCTTCTGCCGGTAGCCTGGAGGGTTGGCCACCGTCAGGTCTTGCAGGCCGAGCGTGCCGCCGATGATCGAGAGCTTGGCCTTCTCGATACGCACCGGCACGTCGAGGGCTTTAGTGCCCGCCTTCTCAACCGCTACTCGCACGGCGTTGTCAGCGAACAGACTGACCGCGATAGCGCCGAGAACGACGACGACAACCAGCACCAAGAGAAGACGTACAATCGACCTGACGAGTTTCTTCATTCTTCAGACCTTTCAGGACCCATCACCCTACCGACATACGCGTCCTTGCCGGGGTGCGTTCGGGTAAGAAGGCGTGGCGGTTCGCGCGGCCATGCCGTCGCCTCGGGCTACTACGGTGCGGGTGCATCCTCCCGATAGATCTTGGCGCCGAGAGGATTGAGGCGTTCTTCAATTCGCTCGTAGCCGCGATCGATGTGATAGACGCGGTTGACCGTTGTTGTCCCCTCCGCCGCCAGAGCGGCCAGCACGAGCGCGGCCGAGGCGCGCAGGTCCGACGCCATCACAGGGGCTGCGACCAGTTTCTTGACCCCCGCCACGATGACGGCCGGTCCCTCCTTGCGCAGATCGGCCGCCATGCGATTCAGTTCGGCCACGTGCATGAACC
>CAYNQP010000020.1:0-15215 GCA_964399325.1 uncultured Pirellulales bacterium | reverse complement strand
GCGGTCTTCGGACTGGGCGCCGCTTTCTTTGATCTGCTCAACGAGTCTTCCGAGGGCGGTCTGTTCCTCTTCGGTCATGGGCGCCGACGGCGGTGCCTTCGGTGCACTCCCAACCGGACGAGAGAGGACGCTTGGACGGGTCGGAAAACTTCCCGTGATTCGGTCCCCGGCCGAGGGAGGCAGCCCGGGGCTGCTCGCGGTCACGGAACCAGAAGCCGCTTCGAGCAGACTGGACGTGTCGCGAGGCGGCGGAACAGGCATTGGAACGTTGCTCTCGCCGTCCCAGCAGATAATCGAGTCGCGGTTGATTTCCTTGACAACCAGATGGCCTATCTCCTCGCCTCTTCGGACCCACCGATAGGTCTTCCGGTCCTGCAAGCAAATGTAAGCGAGGCTCTCCTCTGGGTTGCTGGCTGAGTAGCTCGTCCCCAACAGGTCAAACTTGGCCGACGTTGTCGGCGGCCCAACGGGACGCGGAGGGACTCTCGTACCAGGCAGCATTGAGGTCGGCCCAGTGGCTTCAGCGGGGGGAGGGTCGATGATCGCAGCAAACGTCTCCGCCTCCATCACGAGCGGTGAGATCGCACCCGACCCTTTCTGCGCCTTGTCGCCCTGGCCATCCCTGAATTTCTCCACCACACTGGGAGAACTGAGGATGCGATTGAGTTCCTCGTCGTTGCGGGCGCCAAGACTCTTTATCGAGGCCAACCCCATTACCGACGCCAGAAAAAGCCCTGCCAGGACTACGGCCACCACACCCACTATGCGCAATGTATTTATCATAAGTCACTCTGCCTTCTTCTGTGTTTTGACACGGCGAGCGGCCTAGGGTTCCCACCAATGCATAATTTTTTCCCTGAACTCCTCCTCATGACCGGCATATCCGCCGCTGTGCTCGGGCGTGTGGCAATCCAGGCAGGTCGTCTTGGGCTCGGTCGTCGGCGTCAGTCCCTGCGAGGCGTTGTGCTCCGAACCGGGTCCATGGCAGACTTCGCAGCCAACATCCTTCAGCCCGGGTGTCTCTTCTTCCGTGACAAAGCCGCTCTCGCGGTCCATGCCCACCACATGGCAGACCACGCATTCCGGGTCACGATCCGAGCCGACCTCCACGAGCGTGGCAAAGGCATCGGCGTGGCCCTTGCTGCTCCACATGGCGTATTCGTACGGGTGGCAATGCTCACAACTCTTGGATCCCGCATACTTTAGATCGTCCGGCAGGGGAACGCGGGGGTACTTTTCGAGCAGGTTGCCGGCACTGACAAGCTGCTGGTATTGCTTGTACAAGCGCACCAGGGCCTCGTCCCGAGGCAGATCCTCGGCGACGGGAATATCGGTGAAATGCAGGGCCAGTCTGCCACCCGGCCGGGAAAGATCGATTTGAACGCGGCCGATGTGCCGCCCGAAGCGGCCGACCGTGAAGACCAAAGGCTCGGCGCCCGGCTCATTAAGCAGTTGGGGCTCGTCCGATGTGGAGGGGCAGACGATGCAATCGACCCCGGACTCCCGGGTCCATGCCGCGAGGGAGTCGGTGTCGCTGTTCTGAAGGATCAGGATGTTGACTTTTGGGCCCCGTCCAGCCAACCCGAAAAGTTCCGCGGCCCGCTCCGGAAGGTCGGCCTGCCCATCGAAGGTCGCTACGTTGACCGAGATTTCCCGGCCATTGACCACGCATTTCTTGGTGAAGCTACGAGGTCGCGCCTCGCCGGGCTCGCCCCATCCGGAGTTGATGACCGCAAACGGATGCTCCTGTCTCGCGGTCAGGCCTAGACTCTCGGCCATCTCAACATCCTGCCTTGTCAGGTTCACCCCGTCATAGCCGAGCAGTCGAAATGCTTCGAAGAGAATGCGGAATTTGATGATATCCTGCTCGCCGTCGCCCGGGACCATCGCCCCTGTATCCAGAACCAGCCTCTCGGACCCGGGCACCTGGTTGAAAATAGCCGCCCGTTTATCGAGTCCACCAAGCTGCCCGCCGGAACAACCGCAGGGCTTAAGAGCACCGAGAGTGCTGCCGGAGAAGAACAGGACAAGGCTGTCAGGGCTCTGCACGGGGCGCGCAGGCGGCTCCATCGCCGTTTCAGACGGGCAGGAAAGACCACCAGCCAAAACGCAAATGCTTAGCAAAAAGCATCTTATGCCGAGGTTTCGGCATGACGACCTGCCGCGGCCACCCATGAACTCGCTGCTGGTCAACACGACAGATCAATTCCCTGAATAGAAACCTCGGCACTGGACGGATACCGTCTCACCACCTCTGATCTTGATTTCGAGGACATCCGACAGCACGGCGCTGTTGCTGTCAACCGGCGGAGGCGTCACTTCGATCTGCAGTTGCCAGCGCGTCACGACTCGCTGGCCCTGCTCTTCCGCACCCGAAGCCGCCGATCCCCCCATCATCGGCCGAGATCCCGTCACCTTCTTGCTGTCGACCAGCTTTATCGTACCTTTCTGCGACGAAACCGACTCGACCTCGAAATCCTCCTCGTAGTTGCCCAGTATCCAGACCTCCCGGCTCACGGTCTGGCCGGGCTTGAGATTGAATAGCATGATCTGAGGCGGATTCACCGTGAATTCGGGCAGAACGTCGTACAACAGGCTCACTTCCTTGCACTCCGGATGTGTCAGGGTGATCCTGATTTGCCCTCTGAGATTTCGTTGGAGCATCTCCAAGTCCGCCTTTGGCTCCAGGACGAACTTGGTTGCCTCGACCGCCGGGTCGAAGTCGGCGCCGATGGAGTTGGCCGTGGCCCTGAAGCCGGTAATCGAAAAAGGCCGTCCATCCAGGCTGGTGAGCGTAATCTCCTTGGCCCCGGCGTTCTCCTTCTTCAGGAAGAGCTTCAGGCTCATCGGCTCATAGTCCACGCGACGCATGATCTTGGCCCGGATGGTAAACGGAAGAATGCTCTGCATGGGATCGTTCGAATAGATGTAGAGATTGCGCTTCATGTCGCCGGGTTGCGAACTCGCCAGATAGTCAAGCTCAATGATACCGCTCCGGCCGGGCGCGTATTTCTGGCCGTTCTTGACTCCCCGGGTGACGACACCGCAGCAGCTCTTGACCTGGGTGACAATCAGCGGGGCCGTCCCCGTGTTGGTGAACTTGAACCGGCCGGTGTGGGCGGTCCCGGGGCCAATCTCACCGAAGTCACAAACAGTCTCTTCGAGCGTTATCGTCGGCGCGTCCTCGGCCACGGCTGATGCGGCTCCCGGCTGCGATTCTGCCGCTGTCGAGGGCTCGATAACCTTATCGTATCTTGCCTGTGTCGCCGGCGCATTGGTGCCCTTGGCCTGCTCCTGACAGCCCGACTGAAGCGTCAAGAGCGCGACACAGAGCAGCAGAACCGCCCAGACAGGCAAGAAATGCGTTCTTCCCCCGAAGATCGCCACCCCATTCGTACTGCGTTTCTCGGCCATATCATACACTCCAAAATCTATGAACCTCGTGAATCCACCTGGCAGAGTATTTTAGCTATCGGCCATTTGCCAGGCAAGCCGTTCCGGATTATCCGCCCAAACCTTCGCCAAGTCGAAGATTTCTATTGTAAAGATACGGGTGTGGTGATAAAATATTGGGTTTCGAGCATGTTCGGGAGTCAAAGTCATGAAGAAAGGTATACACCCAGAGTACCATAAAGTGGTTGTCCGTTGCGGCTGTGGCAGCACATTTGAGACGCGGAGCACCTCGAAGGAGATCCACGCGGAAATCTGTTCGATGTGCCACCCTTTCTACACGGGCAAACAGAAATTCGTCGATACGGCCGGCCGGATCGAGAGATTCCAGAAGAAGTACGGAACCTCGTATCTCAAGAAAGTCGTAAAAGAACCGCGGCAGTAGCTGTCCAGGTCTCTTGGGAACAGGCTCCTATACTCGCGATGCCGGGAGAAGGGTTTCTTGTCGTTCTGAACCCGCCGCGGGCTCATGCTCGGACCTGCGGTAGTCTCAATCCAGATCACGTCACAATCCACAGGATCCATGGGCAAAACACAAGACAGCGTCTTGGCGAAGCTTGACCAGATCGACGCACGGCATGCCGAGATCGAGCAGCAGATCTCAGACCCCGTCGTGGCCCAAGATCCCAGCAAGCTCATCGCCCTGGCCAAGGAGCAGGGCAAGCTCCGGTCGATGGTCTCGAAGTACCGCGAGTACAAACAGGCGGTCGCGGGTATCAGGGAGGCGGAACAGATGCTCAGCGACAGGACGGTCGAGCCCGACTTGAGGGCCCTCGCTGAGGAAGAAATCGAGCAGCTCACCCCCAAGAGCGAACGACTGCTGGAGGAAATGCAGAATACCCTGGTCATGGCCGATGACATGCACATCGATTCGGTCATCATTGAAATCCGCGCCGGCACCGGGGGCGAAGAAGCCGCCCTGTTCGCCAGGGACCTCTACAACATGTACGTCCGGTATGCCGAAACCCAGCGCTGGAAAGTGGAACAGCTTGACTTCAGCCCTTCGGAGAGAGGGGGCTTTCGCGAGGTCGTCTTCAGCATCAAGGGCGATGGCGTCTGGACCCAGCTCGGATATGAGGGCGGAGGCCACCGCGTCCAGCGCGTCCCCACGACGGAATCACAGGGCCGGATTCACACCTCGGCCGCGACGGTGGCGGTCCTTCCCGAACCGGAGGAGGTGGATATTGAGATCGGCCCCGACGACGTGATCGAACACGTCTGCAGGTCAAGCGGTCCCGGCGGGCAGAACGTCAACAAGGTCAGCAGCGCCATCCGGCTCGAACACGTCCCCACCGGTATCACCGTCAGCATGCAGGACGAGAAGAGCCAGCACAAGAACCGCGCCAAGGCCTGGCGGCTCCTGCGCAGCCGAGTCTATGAGCTCGAAGAAAGTAAGCGCCGGGCCGAGCGGGACTCCCAGCGCCGAACCATGATCGGCTCGGGAGACCGTTCCCAGAAGATCAGGACGTACAACTTTCCTCAAAGCCGCGTCACCGATCACAGGATCAATCTTTCGCTGTACAGCCTGGACAGAATCTTGAACGGCGAGCTGGGCGAGTTGATCGAAGCCCTCAGAGACTACGATAGACAGCAGCGGCTGCGGAACCTGTGAGCCTTAACGAATGGCGGATGCCTCGCCGTAACAGTGACAGACTGAATGCACCCGGCTAAATAGCATGATAATCGTCGTCACAGGAATGGTTGGCCTCGACAAGAAGAGCTATCTCCAGGAGGTCTGCCGGCTCGCTCAACGAAACAAGCAAGAGGTCCTGCTGTGCAGCGTCGGCGACATGATGTACGCCGAGGCGCCGGACATCCCGCCAGGCAAGATCCTCGATATCTCTCTCAAACGGCTGCACTCGCTACGGCGCAGTGTTTTCAAAGACATCATCGTCAAGGCCCGCGAAGCCCCGAATCTCATCGTGAACACGCACGCTACCTTTCGATGGCGCCATGGCCTGTTTCCAGCCGTCGATTTCGACCAGATGCGTCAGCTCAAGGCCGACATATACGTCTGCCTCGTCGACGGCGTCCCGGCGATGCACCAGCGGCTCCTGGAGCAACACGCGATTGAGCACACGCTCAAGGACCTGATGGTCTGGCGGGAAGAGGAGATCATCGGCACCGAAATGCTGTGCAAAGGCATCGATGACAAGATGCCCTTCTACTGCCTGGCCCGCGGCGGTGAAGAAGACACGACAGAGACGTTCTACCGCCTCGCGTTCGAGCAGGACACCAAGAAGGCGTATTTGAGCTTCCCGATGACCGCGGTGGCTCGGATTGACGCGGTCGTCCAGGAAATCCACGAGTTTCGCTCCGCGATGAAGGCGTTGTTCGTGTGCCTCGATCCCGGTGACCTGGAGGAAGCCTACCTGCCGATGGAAGCCCAGCAGGCCAGAGAGGCCGGCGCGGACACCATGAGCGTGACGACCTTCGGCCGGGAGATTCGGCTGAATGTGGACGAGGTGCGGCAGATCGAGCGGGATATCAACAGCCAGATTTACGCCCGCGATTTTCTGCTCATCGACCAGGCCGACATGATTGTCAGCTTCATCCCCGCGATGCCCGATGGTCGGGCGGCCATCTCCAGCGGCGTCGAACGCGAACTCCAGCACGCCCATGAGGCGGCGAAAGAGGTCTACGTCATCTGGACGGCCCAGCAGCACCCCTCCGTCTTCGTCACGCAGACCGCCACCGCCCTCTTCTCCAGCGTCAAAGACGCCCTCGAGTTCTTCCGCAAACGCTACGACTCGTGCACACGGTGAGTCGCGCCTGCAGTGGCGTGGGCGAATCAGCATAGGCAAGCGCACAGCCTGCCCATCGAGCGCCGGTAGAGGCGGCGAACACTTGCATCTGATACGGAGGACGCGTAGGATGTCGGCTATGGATTCACTATTCCAACCATCGCCGGGCGGGCCGGCTGTCTCGGCCGAAAACATGGCTGGGCACATCGACCACACGCTGCTCAAGGCAGAGACAACGCGGGACCAGGTGCTTCGATTGTGCGAAGAGGCCAAAAGCTACAGGTTCGGTGCCGTCTGCCTCAACGGACGCTGGGTGTCGCTGGCGGCCGACAGATTGCAGGGCAGCGGCGTGAAGGTCGCGGCGGTGGTGAGTTTTCCGCTCGGCGCCGACACGACCAAAGCCAAAGTCGCCCAAACGAAGGAAATCATCCACGCCGGCGCCGATGAGATCGACATGGTGGCCGATCTGGCGGCCATTATCGAGGGCGACTCCCGGTACTTGTTGCGTCAGTTGCAGGCCGTGCTGGAGAGCTGCCGGTCCATGAGACCGCCGGTGCTGTTGAAGGTTATCATCGAATCGGCGGCACTGACGACCGATCAGAAGATCTTCGCCTGCCGGACCGCCGAGCAGGTCGGCGCCGACTTCATCAAAACGAGCACGGGATTTCACCCGGCCGGCGGGGCAACGGTCGAAGACGTCAGGCTCATGAAAGAGACAGCGCCGCGCTGCAAAATCAAAGCCTCCGGCGGCATTCGCACAGCTCAGCAGGCCATCGCGATGCTGGAAGCCGGAGCAGAGCGCATCGGTACGTCTTGCGCGGTGCAGATCATGCGTGAGCTGGGCGAGGACGCGGAACGATGAAGGCAGAACAATTCGTCAGCGAGCCGATCAAGCCGGTCCAAGGCACGTTCGACCCGGCGGGCATGACCAGAGGCGAACCGGGATTGCCAAAACAGTTCGCATGGCGGGACAAGGAATACACGGTCACCGAAGTGCTTGAGGTCTGGAAGGAGGACGGGCCCTGCAAGAGCGGCAGTTCCGAGATGTATCTGCGTAAGCACTGGTTCCGCGTCGCCACCGAGGAGGGCCCGGAAATGACCCTCTACTTCGAGCGGCAGCCGCGGTCCAAAAGCCAGGGCAAAACAAGGTGGTGGCTGTACACAGTCAAATGACATGGCGAGAGAAGCCATCGATACGAACGACAGGTGCATCTCTTGCAGATGCCACGGCAAAGAAATCCATGCCTCGCTGGACTTGGATGCCGTCAGCGAGACCTTTGCAGGACTGAGGTCACCGTCGATTCTGGGAGGCAATGCCGCTGCTGCGGGGGCGGAAGGATTCAGCTACTGGGCCGCCGAGCCCCAAGAAGTATTCGAGTTCACCTCAGGACAGAAAGACCCCTTCGGGAAACTCCAGCGGCTCTTCGCCAGATATGAAATCCAAGACAGCTCTCCTCGGGGACTACCGAAGGGTCTCTTCCGGGGTGGCTGGATCGGGTACCTCGGCTATGAATTGGGCCGGTACATCGAACGCTTGCCAGAGACCACCGTTGACGATCTCGCAATGCCCCTGATCCGGCTGTGTCTCTACGACCGGCTGATCGCGTACGATCATCGCAATGAGACGTTCTGGGCGGTCGTGCTGGCCCTGCCGGATGATACGGAGTCCCCACAGGAGAAGATGGCCGCCCTGGAACGGTGGTTGGATATATCGCGAAGCCTCCGCCCGGCAGACCCCCCCGCGGCCGATATCGAGCGGGTTAATTTCTCACTAGTCCAAAGCAACATGACTCGGGACGATTACCTGCGGGCCATCGGGCAAACGAAGCGGTACATCCGCGACGGGGACGTCTATCAGGTCAATTTCTCCCAGCGATTCGAGGGCCCTTTCACGGGCCGTCCCGTCGATCTGTTTCATTGGCAGAATCAATATAACCCCAGTCCGTACGCGGCTTACATCGACACGGGCGATTCTCAGATCATCAGCGCCTCGCCCGAGATGTTCATTACCCTCCGCGACGGGCGGATAATGACCAAACCGATCAAGGGGACACGCCCGCGACTCAACGCGCTCGACAGGAGCAGCGAAGAGATCAACATCCGCAGCTTCAGTGCCCTGCTAACCAGCGAGAAAGAGCAGGCGGAACTGAACATGATCGTCGATCTGGAACGAAATGACATCGCCAGGATCTGCAAACCGGGCACGCGGCACGTCATCCTACCCAGGACCATTGAGACCTACCCCACCGTCTTTCACGCCGTGGCGACCGTGGCGGGCCAATTGCGCCCCGAGGTTGGGTTCACCGACGCGCTCCGGGCCGTCTTTCCAGGGGGGTCCATCACCGGCGCTCCCAAGATCCGGGCCATGGAAATCATCGACGAGCTGGAGCCGACCGCCCGAGGGGTCTATACGGGCAGCATCGGTTACATCGGACTCGATGGAACTGCCTGCTTGAACATTGCCATCCGAACCATTATCATCACGGCCCACAAGGCCTTCGTACAAACCGGAGGCGGAATCGTCGCGGATTCGATCCCGGAGGCCGAGTGGGAAGAGACGATCACGAAGGCAAGGGCCCTTCTCGCCGGGGTCGAGGCGGTGCAGGGACAATGATTGGGAGATATTTGTCTCCAAGATAGGACACTATGTCAGAGAAAGTGTTTCTGAATGACAAGCTGGTGGACGTCGAGCAGGCTCACGTATCCGCGACCGACAGCGGGTTTCTCTACGGCGCGGGTCTCTTCGAGACCATGCGCAGCCAGAACGGAGTGGTCTTTCGTCTACAGGACCACCTGGATAGGCTCTGCCGCAGCGCCAGCACTCTTTCCATCAATCACAGCTTTGACAAGGAGTACCTGGCCGAGGCCGTGAGTAGCGTGCTGCGTGCTAACGACCTGACCGAGGCCCGGCTGCGCCTGACATTGACGAACGGCCCCATTGCCGAAACAATAGACGAGCACAACCCTACCCTGTTGATTACCGCCACCCGACTGCAACACTATCCGCCCGAGTTCTACCGCTCTGGAGTCATGGTGGCGCTCTGTCCGTATCGTCAGAACCCAACGGGACCCCTTGCCGGCCACAAGACAACGGACTACTATCCTCGCCTGCTCGCGCTGACATTGGCCCGTCAGAAACGCGCTGCCGAGGCTTTGTGGTTCACGACGGACAGCCGACTGGCGGAAGGATGTGTCAGCAATGTCTTCCTCGTCAAGAACTCGATCCTCCTGACCCCTCCGATTGAAACGCCCGTGCTGCCGGGAATCGCGCGCAAGACCGTCTGCGAGATCGCGGAGCGCCAGTCCATCGAGACGATTGAAAAAGACCTCCACATCTCCGACGTGCTCGAGGCCGACGAGATATTTCTGACGAATGTTGTCATGGAAGTCCTGCCGGTGGTCGGGGTGGAAAGGCGCAATGTGGGTGACGCGCAGGTCGGGCCTCTGACCACGAAGTTGCGAGAGGAGTTTCTGCGCACGATTGAAGAGGAATGCCAGCGTGTCGCGGGCGAGGACGGGACGCCTTCGACGCCGCCCAAGATCGAGGAGAGGCAAAGATGAAGGTCAACGATATCGCCGCCGTGGTGGAGCAGATCGCCCCGCTCGGGTTGGCCCAAAGCTGGGACAACGTCGGCTTGCTGGTGGGCGATCGCCAGCGCGAACTGAAGAGCGTGCTCCTGACGATTGACGTGACAAAGGCCGTCGTCGCGGAAGCCAGGAAGCTCAAGACGGATCTGATCCTCAGCTATCATCCCGTTATCTGGGATGGGCTCAAGCAAGTCCTGGCCGACGGTGCCAGCCGCGTGGTCTATGAACTGATCCAATCGGACATTGCGGTCTTTTCCATCCATACCGCTCTGGATGTTGTGGCCGGAGGTGTCAACGATGGCCTGGCCGAAATGCTGGGCCTTGAGGACGCCAAGCCTATCGGCGACTACGTCGAGTACACGCCTCAGGAGAACTGCAAGCTGGTCGTCTTCGTGCCCGTCGATTCGCTGGCCAAGGTGGCGAACGCGGTCTTTGCCGCCGGGGCAGGGATCATCGGCAACTACCAGAATTGCAGTTTCCACGCCGATGGCACCGGGACTTTCCTGCCGATACGAGGGGCAAAACCCACCCTCGGCAAGCAGGGGAAATTCGAAGCGGTTCCGGAGACGCGACTGGAAACGATGGTGCCCGCCGACAAGCTGGAGGCGGTCGTCGCGGCCATGAAAGAGGCCCACCCCTATGAGACCCCGGCATTTGACATTCTCAAGCTTTTCGGGTATGGAAACACCTTCGGACTGGGCCGAATCGGCCGGCTGGGCAAGCCGGCGAGGGTCGGGCAGCTCGTCAAACAGATCAAGCAGCGGACCGGCGCCAAGGCGGTCGGCCTGGTGGGCGACTCGAATCGGCTGGTCAAGACCGCAGCGGTCTGTGCGGGTACTTGCGGCGCCATCATCAACTCGGTCATCGCTGCGGGCGCCGACCTGTATCTGACGGGCGAGTTGGAGCACCATCGAGCACTGGCCGCCCAGGAGGCCGGGCTAACCTGTATCTGCCTGAGCCACACGGTCTCCGAGCGGTTCATGCTCAAGAAGCTGGCCGCCCGGTTGAAGGACCGGATGAACGACGTGACTGTCAAGGTCAGTAGGAAGGACGCGGACCCATTCACATGGAAGAGCATATGACGCAGCAACCGGGAGAAACGACGGCCGAGACCGATAGCGAACTGGAGACCGGTTCGGAGACGCTCGATCCTCAAGCGGAGGTGCGAGAAACAGAGGAAGACGCGAGCGTAGAGAAGGAGTATGCGACGCATGCCGAAACCTCCGACGAGGACGAGGCAGCGGACCGGGATGTGGACGAGCCGATCGATGAGAGCTTGGACACCACCGGGAGCGAGGGGCAGGAGGAGATAGAGGTCGAGTTCTCGGTCGAGGGCATAGGCGAAGCAGAAGTGCAGGAAGAAGATACCGAGCCGGAGGAGGCCGAGGAACAGACCCCGACGGTTGAGTCCGTCATCGAGGCGGTGCTGTTCGCCAGCGATGAGCCGCTGACGGACAGCCGGCTGGCAGGCATCGTCGAGACAACCGCCAAGCAGGTGCGCGAGTGCATCGAAGCCCTGAACGAGAAATACGAAAAGAACCACAACGCCTTCCGCGTCGACCAGATCGCCGGCGGCTACCAGATGCTGACGATGAGCGTCTACAACAACTGGCTGAAGAAAATGCTGCGCGCCCGCAGTGACAGCAAGCTCAGTCCCGCCGCCATGGAGACGCTCGCCATTATCGCTTACAAGCAGCCGGTGATCCGGGCAGACATCGAGGCCATCCGGGGCGTGGCCGTCGGGGAAGTGATTCGAAGTCTCATGTATAAGGGCTTGGTCAAGATCATCGGGCGAGCCGAGATTCTCGGCCGGCCGATGCTCTACGGCACCACCAAGAAATTCCTCGAAGTGTTCGGCCTTAATTCGCTCAAAGACCTGCCCAAGGCTGAGGAACTCAAGAAGCCCGACTGAAGCCGTTGAGACGTGTCATCGATCTCGCCGGGGGATCGGCTATGGGCCAAAAAGGCAACCAATTCAGCACCTTTGCCGGGGTGTTCACTCCCTCGATCCTCACGATCCTGGGCGTCATCATGTTCCTCCGCGCCGGCTATGTCATCGGCGAGGCCGGCATCCGAAACACGCTTCTGATTCTGCTGGCCGCCGAGGCGATCTGTCTGTTGACCGCGATCTCCATGAGCGCCATCGCCACGAACACGCCGGTCTCCGGCGGCGGAGCGTACTTCCTGATCTCGCGCGCCCTGGGTCCCCAGTTCGGCGGCGCTATCGGGCTGGCTCTGTTCCTGGCCCAAGCCCTGTCCGTGCCATTCTATATTCTGGGCTTCACGAACTCGGTGGTTTCCAGTTTCCCGAGTTTGAACTCGTGGTTTATGGCCATCGCGCTGGGCAGCGCGGTCGTTCTTTTCCTCGTGAATCTGGTCAGCTCGGGGGCCGCCATTCGCTTTCAATTCGTGGTGATGGCGTTGCTGGCGCTGGCGATTGCCTCGTTTCTCTCCGGCGCCCTCGTTCGCTTTGACCCGGCGGTGTTCCGCGCCAATCTCGGCCCGGCCTATACCAAACCGACCATTGGTTTTTGGATAGTATTCGCGGTGTACTTTCCCGCGGTCACGGGCATCCTGGCCGGCGTCAACATGTCAGGAGACTTGAAGGACCCCGCCCGGTCACTCGTACGCGGCACGATGGCCGCCATTGGCGTGGGCTTCGTCGTCTATCTAATCGAAATCATCCTGTGCGGCGGATCCCAACAACGAGCCGATCTCGTGGACAAGCCCTTCGAGATGCTCGTGAGCAACGCCCTGTTCGGTACCGGATTCCTGGTGATTGGCGGCGTCTTCGCCGCGACCATTTCCAGCGCCATGGGGTCGTTTCTCGACGCTCCGCGCGTGTTGCAGGCCCTGGCGCGCGACCGGATCTTTTTGTCTTTGGGCCTCTTTGGCAGGGGTTCGAAGGACAAGGACGAACCTCGCATCGGGCTGGTGCTGACACTGGGCCTGACCCTGGTCGTCATCGTGCTGGCGGGCGGGCAGACCTCCATGGGCGCCTTTGATGTCATCGCCGCGATTGTCACGATGTTCTTCCTGTGCACCTATGGCATGATCAACCTGGCCGCCTTCGTAGAGTCTTTTGGGGCCAATCCCTCGTTTCGACCGAAGTTCCGCTGGTTTCACTGGAGCACGTCACTGCTCGGCTTCATTGCCTGTCTGGGAGCGATGGTACTGGTCGATCCTCTGGCGGCGGTGGCGGCCGTTCTGGTCATCGCGGGCATCTACGCATTCCTGAGCCGCCGGGTCTTCCGCTCCGCTTTCGGAGATGCACGTCGCGGCTTTCAGTATGCCCTGGCGGTGCGTACGTTGCAGAAGCTGCGCGGCATGGCCCCGCACCCCAAGAACTGGCGTCCGACGTTCCTGGTCATGGCGGGCAACACCCAGACGCACATGACGCTGATCAAATACGCCACGTGGATGGAGGGCGGTCGCGGATTAGTCACCGCCGCCCAAGTCATCTCCGGCGACCTCGAGACCTTCGCCGGACGCGTCGAGAGCCTGCGCTCGGCGATGGAGACCTTCCTGAAGAGCAATGCCCTGGCTGTTTTCCCAGAGGTCGTCTTTGCCGAGGACATCGACGAAGGCATTCGCACACTGGTTCAGGCACACTCTATCGGCCCGCTCAAACCTAACACGGTGCTGTTCGGGTGGCCGCATAGCGCCGAACGTGCGGACGCGATGTTCCGGCATGTCTGGAACATCACCGCACTGGGCAAAAGCGTGGCGATCGTCGTGGACAAGGGATTGCCTTCAGAGCACCGAAACCAGCGGCAGATCGACCTGTGGTGGAGAGGCCAGCAGAACGGCTCGCTGATGGCGACGCTCGCCCACCTTCTGACGCAGAACTGGGAATGGCGCAACAGCCGGGTCCGGATCCTCCGGGCGATTCGGGACCCTGCCGGCTTCGAGCCGTCACGCGAGGCAATTCAGTCGCTGATCGAGGCGGCTCGGATTCGGGCGGAGGCCGAGGTCATCGTCTCGACCGATCCGTTCCGGGAGGTGTTCCACCGTCACTCGGGTCAGGCCGACGTTGTCTTCCTGGGCATGCAACCCTCGGAGGAAGAGACCCACGCCGATCTGTATCGTCGCCTCGACGACCTGCTCGCCCCGATGCCCACCACGATCCTGATCCATTCCAGCGGTGAAGCGGATGTCTTCGCCTGACCGCCCCCCTGTAGAGACGCAATATCTTGCGTCTCCCCTGGCGTCAAGGCCGTACCTCCGCATTGGGACCCACGGCATAGGAGGGACCGCAATTCGGCGTGCGTCTATCAGGCGTTCTCCTTGATATACACCAAGATGCCGTTCACCATGTCGCGGACGCTCTCAAGGAGTTGTTTGAGTTCGTCGGGGTCCATTTCGACAAAAGGCATATAGTCATCCTGCTGCCTCTCGTTGAAAGCCTGATGCAGGGTTCGTGAGTATTCCCTCGGCAGAACGCCCGTGCGAATGAACTCCCTGTCGAAGAAGGCGATCACGGCGGAATGCCTGGAATATTCCAGGCGCTTAGTCAGAAGGGCTGCGACGGCAGCGTAGAAAGCCGCATAGTACAACCGGTTAGCCGTACTTCTGTGCCGCCCGGCGCCAAGCAACAGCTCTGCGTCTCTCAGAGCTTCACTGGCCTCATCCAAGCGATACGCAACCAGCGCTCTGATATCTGGGTCTCTCATGCGGCAATCTCAATGCCCTCACGTCGGACATTTCGTGCGAATCCCGAGAGCGACAGCGGGCCTTGCTCGAAGGCTTCCTGGCTCACGATCACAACGGAAATTACATAGCCTTCTTCCAGGCTCAACTCCCAAGCCCGGTCCAGGACTTGCCGTTTCGCCACCCGGGTCACTTCTCGCAATTCGACGAGCAGATCGAGATCCGATCCGACATCGGCATCGCCCCTGACACGCGAGCCGTAGGCATACACTCGAACAACTTCAACGTCCGGGCCGAGTCCCCCTATGAGCGTTCTGACCACTTGGATAATAGGCTCAGTCATTACGGTGTCCTCTGTGGAGCAGTCGTCTTCAGTACTGCGGCTTGAGTATAGGGAACCCTGCTCTGGATGTCAACCGCCCGATCCGAGAATGCGTGAAACCAAAAGGATGACAAAGCGCATAAACTCACCCCTTCCAGGGCAGCTCGACGGTGTTTGGATCGACGGCGTGCGCGGGTCTTGGGTGGTCGGCGTTGAAGACGTATAGGCTTTCCTTCGGCTCGACTACAACGGGGCCCTCGTCAATCCGGCCGTCGCGATCTATCACGTCCTCCAGCGACAGGCCCAGGTGCTTGGCGAGGAACTTGTAGGCCCCGACTCGTTTGGACCAGCCATAATCGTGGCCCTCATCGGACAAGTGCAGGTTCGCCACGCGGTCTTCGGCGCCGTACAGGCGGTATACGTTGCGGATGTAGGGGAACTCGACCTGCACTTGTCCGATG
>CAYNQP010000019.1:0-15404 GCA_964399325.1 uncultured Pirellulales bacterium | reverse complement strand
ACGCTACTACGTACATGACTCATCGTGGATGCACTTCTCGGTCAGGGAAAACCAAAGGTGTCCGGTACTTTTTCGACGGCTGCCACCCACTTTTGCCTTGGCTCAGCGCCGGAGCCCCGCGGATCGGTCGTCTGTCGTGGGCCAGGTAGGGCGGGGGCAGGGCGAATGATTATTCGCCCCTACAGAGGTATTGCTGGCGGACCTGGTCGCGGCGGTCGGGGGGCCATTCTTCGGGGAAGTTGACGCGGGCGAACTCGCCGAACAGTTCGACGGCCTTGCGGTCGTAGGCGCGGGCCGCGTCGGTCTCTTTGACGAAGAGCCCGAGGTAGTTCTGGTCGCCGTTTTGGTAGATCTGGGCGAAGTACTTGTCGCGCTCCTTGCGGTAGCTGACGCCCTTGAAGCAGGAGTACGTCCCCTGGATCTTGCGTGCGTTCTGCGTGTTCTGGGCGTGGGTGCAGATCCGCAGGTTGACCCGGGTGTTGTCCAGGCGGTTGCGGTTCTTGTGATCGACGACCTTGCCCTTGGGCGCGTCGGTGATCTGGCGGTGCATGAAGATTAGCTTCTTCTTCTCGTAGCGTACGGCGTAGCCGCCCTGCGTGTGCCATTTCCACCGACTGAGCCACTCGTAATCGGCGGCGTCGACATGGGCGTAATATCCGTCGCCCAGCGGGATCAGGTGGATATCGCCTTCCGGCTTACCCGGCCGGGGCCGGTAGTTCGGGCAGATGCCGCAGGCGGGCGTCCGGCGCATCCGCCCGAACGACTTCGGGTGGTTCGCGCACGCCGGCAGGTTCAACAGGCCGGCCTGCACGCACTGGGCGGCGTGCTCGGAGTCGAGACATGCGAACACGCAGTTGAAACAGCAGCGGATCGTCTTCGTCGCCATGCTCGGTCCTTTCGCCTGAAGTTGTCAATCGAGCGACGCACCGCGTCGCGAATGTCAGATATAGGGTATATTGACCATATCCCCATGTCAACAGAAATAGAAAAGAGACATAAATTTGTTATACAAATTATAAACATATGCCGCCCAGGGAGTTACTGATGATTGAATGGCCAATTGAACTGCCGCTCTGACGCTGTCATTCCTGCGCAGGCAGGAATCCAGTCTCCCTCACGGCGTTTCTGGACCCCTGCCTGCGCAGGGGTGACAAGATGACGGGGGCACTCATGCATGTGGCCATGCAAAGCTCAATAGAGATGTCCGGCGTTCTTTCGGGGGAGGCGTTACGAGGGCGGCCGGGCGAAGCATGCTGGCAGAAACGCCTGATCCCGCTGGGCGTCGGAACCGGGCCGCTACGAACCCGTTCAGCGTTTGGCGGCGCGGGATTTCCTTTTGGAGCCCTCGCTGCGGTGCGAACGCACGAACAGGCGAATCGGCACCTCTGCTATCGGCAGCAGCATCTGGAGCCGGTTGGCGATATAGCGCAGGTAGTTCTCGTCGAAGAGTTTGGGGTTGTTGACGAACATCAGGATCGTGACCGGATTGGTGGCGATCTGGGTCGCGTAGTAGATTCTGGGCCATGTCGAGCCGCTTCGCTTGGCGCCGGTGCGCTCGTCCCGGATCGTCTCGAAGGCCTTGTTGAGCCGGCCCGTGCCGATCCGCAGCGTGGCCTGCTTGAACATCTCGGCCGAGAGGTCCAGCACCGCCTGAACGTTCTTGCCGGCCGTGGCGGTGGTGACGGCAATCGGAGCGTACTTCAGCACGGGCAGCTTCGCCGTCAGGTAGTCCTCGTAGTCGCCCGTAGCGGCCACGTCCTTGGCTAGGTCCCACTTGTTGACGACGATGATGCAGCTCTTGTATTCCTCGGCGATCTGACGGGCCAGCTTCTTGTCCACCTGGGACAGCGGCACCGTCGCATCGATGAGGAACCAGATGACGTCGGCCCGCTGAATGGAGCGGGTCACGCGGACGGAGCTGTAGAACTCGATGTCGTCGGCCATCTTGCCCTTCTTGCGGACGCCAGCCGTGTCGATCACGATGAGCGTCTTGCCGTCCTTCTCGATGCGCACGTCCACCGAGTCGCGCGTCGTGCCGGGAATCTCGCTGACGATCACGCGCTCCGACCCGGCGATGGCATTGACCATGGAACTCTTGCCCGCGTTGCGCTTGCCCACCATCGCGATCTTCATGACCGGTTCCGGCGGGGCGCCCATCTCCTTGTCCTGGAGCCGCTCGAAGATCTGGTCGAGCAACACGGACTTATTGAGGTTGTTCTCCGCCGAGACGCACAGAAAGTCGCCGAAGCCGAGCCGTGAGAATTCCCCGGCGGTCGGGAACATCTTCGCGCTGTCGGCCTTGTTCGCCACCCCGATGACGTCCAGGTTGCCCTTCCGCAGCAGTCGCGCGATCTTCTCGTCTAGCAGCGTCAGCCCGTCGCGAATATCGACCATGAAGATGATGAGGGTCGCGGCCGTGATGGCCTGGAAGATTTGCCCCTCGATGTGCCCGCTCAGCTCGTCGGAATCGACGATGCCGTAGCCGCCGGTATCGACCAGCTCGAAGTACCGCTCGCCTTCGGCTCCCGGCGCCGGGCGGCTGATGAACGTGCTGACCCGGTCGCGCGTGACGCCCGCCGTCGGCTCGACGATGCTAATCATCTCTCCGGCCAGCGCATTGAGCAAGCTGCTCTTGCCCACATTCGGCCGACCCACTATTGCCACAACAGGTAATCCCATAGAGTAACCTAAGCCCGTTACTGGTTGGGGGCGAATGATTGTTCGCCCCTTCGACCCCACACACGCGGTGGAGACAAAGACAACCAGGTATTATATCAGAATCAGCGGCGGCCCGAAACCTCCAATGAACGTCGATATTCGTCCGCAGGTCGAAGATCGCAGTCGTGATTCTCCTTGACGGTATCGTGCGTTTGGTGTACACTTAGTTCTAGGATGGGAGCATCCTGAGTCTGTCACTCCGAGCGCGAAGGTCTTTTCCCATCCGATTGCTGTAAGTCAAGCCTCGGGGACTTGTTCGTGCCAGGAAGCACTCGTGAATCGATTTCTCGCGGGCGTGAGCACGTTGAACTTATGAGGACATTCTGAGGATCGGCTTGACGTGTGGATTTCGCACAAAGCAGGCCGGAAGCCCCGGGATTCGGGCATGAAAGGTGCGGTGGAGAAATGATCAGACTAATCCCCTTGGTTATTTCGTTTGTGGTGGCGGTGTCCGTGCACGCGGCGACGGTCACGGTAGATGACGACGGTTCGGCCGATTTCGACACCCTCCAAGCGGCGCTGGACGCCGCGACAACCGGCGATGTCGTTCTGGTGGCCGACGGCATCTACACGGGGCCGGGAAATCGTGGCCTGGAGTTCGATGGCAAGAACATCACGTTGCGCAGTGAAAATGGACCGGCGACGTGTATCATCGACTGCCGAAGGCAAGACCGGGCCTTCTACGTCCACGACGAGGAAGGCCCGTCGTGCCTGATTGAGGGCTTCACCATCATCAATGGCTCAGCGAGCAACGGCGGGGCGATCTACTGCTATCGGGCCTCCCCTACGATCCGTGACTGCATCTTCACAGACAACGGCGCCTCCTCTTATGGGGGAGCCATTGCGTGCCGCTATGGACGCCCGATGATTGACCATTGCGTCGTCAGGAACAATGCCGCCGGCGACGGCGGGGGGATCTACTGTGAGTACGACGCCGAGCCGACCATTGTCGCCTGCACGATCATCGGCAACCGCGCGGAGTGGACCGCCGGCGGGATCGACTGCGCCTACGACAGTGCGGTGACGATCGTCAATTGTGTGCTGGCGGCGAACTCCTCGGGACGTGATGGTGGAGCCGTCTGTGTGGGAAATGTATCCCCTATCATCACGAATTGTACCATTGCCTCTAACACCGCCGACAATGACGGAGGCGGGATATTCTGTGAATACGGCAGTTCGCCCCGGATCACGAATTGTCTGTTCCATGGCAATCTCAACCATGCCATCTATGAGGACTCGACGTCGGCGGAGCCGGAAGTGAGTTTCTGTTTGTTTGCCGACAACACGGTTGCCGACTACTACGACGCGGATGAACGCGAGAGCTACACGGGGGCCGCTCAACTCAATGCCTTGTCCGGTCTCACCAACAACCTCAGTGGCGACCCCGCCTTCGCTTTCACCGACGATTTTCATCTGATGGCTGGATCGGCAGGTATCGACAGCGGCACGAACAACGTCCCCGGTACACTAGCGGCGCTGGACATAGAGGGCAGAACCAGGGTGATCGGCGGCACTGGCTCCAGTGCGGCGACGATCGATATCGGCGCGTACGAATACGATCCCGACCGTCCGGCGATTGCCTTGTCGCCGGCCTTCTTCGAGTTTGTTCGTGAGGTGGACGGGCCCGAGCCGCAAGGTCAGGTCCTGAAGATTCGCAATGCCGCCGCCGGCCGGCTGGATTGGCGCCTCGAGACGCCATGCCCCTGGCTGACGGCCGCCCCCCCCGCGGGAGTCTCGACGGGCCCCGCGAATGAGATCACTCTCAGCGTCGACGCAAGCCAGTTGTCCGGAGGTCTCTATCAGTGCGCGGTCAATATCACGGATCCAAGTGCGTCCAATGATTCTCGCGGAGTCATCGTGACGTTGCGCGTCAAGGGCACGCTCTACGTCCCGCAGCAGTTCCCCACCATTCAGGGAGCGGTGAATGCCGCCATGAGTGGTGAAACGATCGTTGTCTCGCAGGGACTCTACCAGGAGTATGTCACTGTCGACAGGCAGCTTACGCTGCTGGGCCTGGATTCGCCGACGATTGACCGAGCGACCAGCTACGTGCTGCGACTGTCCGCCGCGGATTGCACCGTCGAGGGGTTCGTTATCACGGGTGGCACGGTCGGGATCGCGGTCGAGTCCGCCGGCAATACGATCCGTAACAATACCATAGTGGGCAACCAGCGGGGCGTCGAGCTGCGCTATAATTCGGATCGCAACACGCTGACGGACAACGAGATTCAAGACAACACGCTGGAGGGCGTGAGCATTGACCGGGCGGCGCGCAACACCTTGAAAGACAATCATATTTCCGGCAGTGCCGTGGGCTTTGCGGTCAGTGGCAGCTCACTCGCAGACTACTCCCAGGACATCGACATCTCGAATACGGTGGACGGGAAACCCATCTATTACCTGCTGGGCGAGACCGATGTTGTCGTGGATTCGAGCAGCGATGCGGCCTGTGTGTTCGCCATCAGTTGCAGTGGGATCACTGTCAAGGACCTGACGCTGTCCGGCAACGGGCGAGGGGTCTGCTTTGTCTCGACCGACAATTCAGTGATCGAGAATGTCATGGCCCCAGGCAACGAAGAGGCAGGGATCTGGCTGGAGGGTTCAAGTCACAACACGCTAACGGGCAATACCGCCTCGAATAGCCATTATGGCATCGTGTTGTTTGGATCCGGCGGCAACACGCTCACCGCCAACACGTGTAGCGGCAGCGACTACAACTTCTTCTGCCGAGGCAGTACCACGCCGCACTACCTTCAGGACATCGATCTGTCCAACACCGCCGAGGGCCAGCCGATCTACTACTTGGTGGGCGAGACCGGGGCCACGGTGGACGCGACCACGGACGCGGCCTGCGTGTATGCCGTCGACTGCCGTGATGTCACCGTTCGTGACCTGAGCTTCGGCGGCAATGGGACCGGCGTGGCCTTTGTCGGAACGTCGGAATCGCAGATTGTGAATGTCACCTGCTTGGGCAATCTGGAAGCCGGCATCCTGCTGCGCAATTGCACGGATATATGTGTCAAGGGTTGCGAAAGCACGCGCAATGGAGCAGGTATCGCTGTTTATGGTGGCAGCGATATCCGGATCGGGCGCACCTCCGCTGTCTCCAATACGGCCGGTGTCAAGTTTGTTGGAAGTGAGCAGATCAAGGCGGTGAACTCTATCGTCAAGAACAACTCCAGACAGGCAGGGCCTGCCGACGCCGCTGCCGAAACATGGGGAGGGATCCTGGCCCAAGCCTGCCGTGGCCTGTCGTTGACAAACTGCACCGTGTATGGCAACGCGGGCTCGTACTACATCGGGTATCAAGGCGGGGGCATTGTCTGCGATTCATCCAGCACCGCCACGGTGGTCAACAGTATTGTCTGGGCCAATCGCCCCCTCCAGATAGAAGCGAGCTACTACGGGGGGCGCGGAGGGCCTGTTTCGAGTTCGGTCACGGTGGCCCATTGCGATGTCCAGGGAGGCTTCCTAGGACTGGAAAACATCGATGAGGCGCCCTTGATCGCGGGCGACGGTCATTTGCAGATGAACTCACCCTGCATCGACAGAGGGGACTCCAACGTTTCGACGTTGCCCCAGATCGATATGGATAGTGAGACTCGCCTTTCCGGCCTTGCGGTGGACCTGGGCGCCGACGAATATATCGACGAGGACCGAGACGGCCTGCCGAACTGGTGGGAGGCGGTCTTTTTTGGCTCCGACATCGCGGCGCCGGAGGACGACCCCGACAGCGATGGGCACAAGAACCTTGATGAGTATCGGTGGTACGGCAGCGATCCCACCGTGCCGAGCAACACCTACTATGTGAACGCCGGCCAGGGCGACAACGCCAATGACGGGCGGTCACCTGACTTGGCCCTGAAGTCCATCCAGGCCGCCATCCAGGCCGCCGAGAACAGCGACACCGTGCTGGTGGCTCCCGGGGCCTACGGGGAAACCCTGAGTCTTCTCGGTCGCCAGATCATCCTTCAGAGCACCGACCCTGCCGATCGTGACGTGGTGGCTTCCACCCTGGTGAGTGGGCCCGTGTACTTCACCACTGGCGAACTGCCTGGCTGCGTCATGGACGGACTGACCGTTTCACCTGTCGGTAGTCTCACTCCCGCCTATTACTATGACGAGACGGGGATTATCTGTAGCGGAAGCAGTCCGACGATTCGACGATGTGTCCTCACGGGGCTTGCACAGTATTACGGAGTTGACTTGGGAGCAGCGATTTCGTGCCTTGACGCCGACCCGGCGATTCTTCAGTGCACGATAAGTGGAAACTGGGTGGAGCAGCAGGGCACCGTCATCAGGATGGACGGTTCGGATGTGGTGATGCGGAACTGCCTGGTTTGCGGTAACGGGTCCCAGTACGCCTACGGAGAGGGGCAGGTCCTCAATCTGACGAATTCAAGGCTGAGGATGAGCAACTGCACCCTCGCGCAAAATGGTCTTGCCGAGCAATATGTCTCGGGCGGTTCCACACTGTACTGCGCCGGCTCTGAATTGCTCATCACTAATTCCATCTTTTGGAACGAGACCTACAGGGAGATCAACGGCGGCAGCACATCGACGAGAGGGGGCACATCATCATTGCCATCATCGACCGTGAAGGTGATGTACAGCAACATGCGTCTCAGACCTGAATACAACATTCCCTGGCCCTGGCCCGGTCAGGGTAACGTCTCCGTGGATCCGTGTTTTGTCCGACTTGGATACTGGCCGCAGGACCCACGCTACTATCCCTACAATTTTGGAACGTGGGTGGATGGTGACTACCACCTCAAGAGTCAGGGTTGGAGGTACAGTGCGAGTCTTTCGCACGGTAGCCATTGGGTGTGGGACGACGAGACGAGTCTATGCATCGACACCGGCAGCCCCGGCAGTCCGTTGGAGGCTGAACTGCTGGCGGTGCCCAATGATCCTGCCAACGAGAATGGCCGCAACATCCGCATCAACATGGGCGCCTATGGCGCCACGGCCGAGGCCAGCATGGCGCCGCCCGGCTGGGCACTCCTGCCGGACCTGAGCAACGATGGGACTGTGGATCTTTGCGACCGCGACCTGTGGACTGAGAATGCGGCGCAACCGGAGGCCGAGTCACCGGCCGATCTCGATAGAGACGGTGATGTCGATCAGGCGGACCTTGACCGGCTCGAACAGGATTGGCAGGCCCAGACAACATGGTTTGGGACCATGACGCTGCTCCCACCGGAAACAGTGCCCCAAACCCCGGGAGGGGGCCGGTGACGGGAGGGGGGGTGTCCGGGCTGGCCAGCCGGCTGTAGCGGTGGGAAGGACGAAGGTCTTGGCTCGCGCGCCGTCCCCAGACACGGAAGTCGTCCAACGAGTCGCCCAGGTAGGCATCGGCGGTGTACTGCGACCGCCCGAGCCAATTCTGGGCACGCCATGCCAAATTGAGGACGTGAATCTGTTGACATTCGATTGTCACTGGGTTACGTTGGCGGCATGATTCATGGAGGTGACTTTATGACCCGGTCCAAATCACTCCGTCTCGTCGTGCTGTCCTGCCTGGCTCTCGTTCTGGTCGCGGCGTCGAACGCGCTGGCGCAGCCACTGACGTTCACTCCCTACCACGCCAACGGCATTTACGACATGGGTGACAAAGTCGGCTGGACCGCTGCCTTGCCGCCAGGAGCGACTGCCCCGGCCGCGCCTTACACCTACACCATCAAGAAGGACAATTTCGGCGACCCCATCAAGGCCGGTGCCCTCGATCTGGCCGGCGGCTCGGCCACGATTGAAGTGACCACCGACGAACCGTGCATGTTGTATGTTCAGGTTTCTGATGGTACGGGGGCCGGGCGTTCGGGCCGCCCCGGCCGAGGCGGCATGGCGCTCGGCGCCGCCGTGGCGCCGACCAAGCTCAAACCTTCCGTCCCGCGTCCCGCGGATTTCGACTCCTTCTGGGCCGCGAAGATCGAGGCCCTCAATGAAATCCCCGTCAATGCCGAACTGACGCCCGGCGACAGCGGCAAACCCGGCGTCGAGTTCTACACCTTCGAATTGGACAGCCTCGGCTCCCAGGCCCAGGGGTATCTTGCCAAGCCGGCCAAGGAAGGCAAGTTCCCCGCGATCGTCATCCTCCAATGGGCCGGCGTCTACGCCGTGCCGAGAGATGCCGTGCTCGACCGCGCCGCGGAAGGCTGGCTGGCCCTCGACGTCGATGCCCACGACAAGGTCCCCAGCGCGCCTGGCGGACCGCCCGCCAACTACCAGAGCGTCGGCAATACGGACAGGGAGACCTCCTACTTCTTGAACATGTATCTGCGCGACTACCGCGCCATCGACTACCTCACCAGCCGCCCGGACTGGGACGGCAAGACGCTTGTCCTCATGGGCACCAGCATGGGCGGCCAGCAAAGCCTTTGTCTTGCCGGCCTCCACCCCAAGGTTACTCACCTCATTGTCAACGTGCCCGCAGGCTGCGATTTCTGCGGTTCACTTCACGGACGTGCCTCGGGCTATCCTAATTGGCCCGCCACCGATCCGGCCGTTATGCGGACCGCTCCCTATTTCGATGCCGTCAATTTCGCGTCGCGCATCGAGGCGGTCTCGCTCGTGGCCATGGGTTTCGTTGACACGGTCGCTCCGCCCGTCGGCATCTGGATCGCCTTCAACCAGATCGAAGGCCCCAAGGAAGCCGCCCCCATGGTCGATTCGCCGCACAACCACGTGGCCACCCCGCAGCAGCAGCGTCCGTACACGAGCCGTTCCAAGCAATGGTTCGATTCCCTCGTCAAGGGCGAGCCCGTGACACCGGATACGAGCAAGGTGCGTCCTAGCGCGTCCGCCGCCCCGGTCTCCATTCGGCCCGTTCCCCGGACCGACCGCAACTCGCGCATCGCCCACACCCAGTTGCTCGAAAAGGCCCGGAAGGGCGGCATCGACATCTATTTTGAAGGCGATTCCATCATGCGTCGCTGGGGAGCGCTGGATTATCCCCAGCTTCTGGCCAATTGGAAGCAGAATTTCTTCGGTTGGAACGCCGCTGATTTCGCCTGGGGTGGTGACACCGTTCAGAACATCCTCTGGCGCCTCGAAAACGGCGAGTTGGACAACGTCCACCCGAAAGTGATCGTTCTCCAGGCCGGCACTAACAACATTGGCGGCCGCCGACCTGCTCAGGGCGACGACGATCCCCGCATTGCGGAGGTGACCGCCGGGATAAAGGCCATCCTGGACATCTTCCGGGCCAAGACGCCCGAGGCAACGATCATCCTGACCGGCATCTTCCCGCGCAACGACAATCGCACCAATCCCACCGCCGTCATGCCGGTGATCAACGCCATCAACGACAATCTCGCCAAACTCGCCGACGGCAAGAAGATCCGCTACATCAACATCAACGACAAACTCGCCGACCCGGATGGCAAACTGTACGGCGGCATGACGATGGACAGACTACACCTCGCCGTCAAAGGCTGTCAGGTTTGGGCGGACGCCCTGAAGCCCATCTTCACGGAGTTACTCGGCCCGCCGGCCCAAGAAGACCACGCCCCGGCCCCGACCGGCGATCCCAGCGCGGCGCGCAGGCCTATTCCGGTAGGCTGACCCCCACGCCGTCCGCTAGGCCGCCGAGGAGGCGTTGCCGTTTTACAGGGAGCTATAGAGTGTCCCGTCGCAACCAAACCCCGAATCGACCGCTCCGCCGCAGAGCGGTCCGCCTATCTTCATAGACGACCACGGGCGAGGCAAGTTACGAGGATTCTGACGCAATTGTCGGTTTTTCGTCTGTTTGCACCCTCGACGCTCGCCGAGCGACGGAGCCTCCTTTCAGTCTCGTTGAACCCACTGACCCCGCAATGTCCGGTTTCCACGAGGGGGGATGTAGGGACAACCTGTTTGTCTTGACAGCGTTCCCTTGATGACTTCAAATGCATTCTGGCCTACGAGTGCGTTCAGAGGAGAGAGTTCAGAGGGCTTCTGTCATGGATGTGCCCGCGTTGGCGTGCGCAATACCGGCATGAACCCTGGAGAGGAGTCGTAGAGTATGGCGAAGGCAGGCGAGTACGTGTTGTTGGGTGATGTTCCCGTAAGCGAGTCGACGCGGGGCGATCTTCTCAAGTTCTCTTCCCATGCCAAGGTCCTGGCCCGTGCCGCTATCCAAACCAAGGACACGATCACCATCGGGGTCTTCGGTGAATGGGGCACCGGCAAGACCAGCCTGATGCATCTGATCGAGAGAGAGGTGGACGCCGAGAAGAAAGCCGTAGCGGTATGGTTCAACGCCTGGCGGTATGAAAAGGAGGAGCACCTAATCGTGCCTCTGACGGCTACGATCAACAAAAAACTGGAGCAACGGGCGAGCAAATGGTCGGGCAAGATGGCCGACGGCGCCAAGAGCGTCCGGGAAGCCCTGCGGGCCATTGCGTATGGTTTCTCCATCAAGGGCAAGGTCGGCATCCCGCTCATCTCGGAAGCGGAGGTGAATCTGTCGGCCAAGGATATAATCGAGCGGTATCAGGACCTGACCAAGGATTCGCTACTGGCCCGCAGTCTCTATTTCGATGCTTTTGAAAGACTGGCGGAATGTGCGGGCACCGGTGGCGCGGCCCCGCGCATCGTCGTCTTCGTCGATGATCTGGACCGCTGTTTTCCACCCAAGGCCGTGGAACTTCTGGAGGGCATTAAGCTGGTCCTGAACCTGCCGGGGTTCTCATTTGTGTTGGGTGTGTACGAACGAGTCATTCAAGACTTCATCAAGGCCAAGTATGCCAAGGACTACCGGATAGATGGGTCCTATTTCGAGGACTATCTGGACAAGATCGTCCAGGTCAAGGTCCCGGTTCCGGCCCGAGAGCCCGACGATATGGCCGAGTACATCAAAAGTCTTATTGAAGAAGGCCAAGTGTTCCCGCAGGCGGATGCAGCGGATTTGGTTTCTCTGATCGCCGAGGCGTGCAAACGCAATCCGCGATCGATCATCCGCTTGCTCAACCGTATTATGGTCATCGTGCGCATCGGCACGTTGGATGGAAAGGAATACGATCCTCGCGCCTTGTTGCTCCACATCGCTACGGACGAGCCCAAGTACAGGCGTTTTCGCGACGCCCTGGACGTTACCGTGATAGTGGTCGCAGAGGCCGGCAAAGAGCAACGCACAATCACGATCGGCGGACTTCTGGCGGAACAGTTGCAGCCGGCGGGTGGGGTTCACGGCGAATTGATCGCGCGATTGAACGCCATTTCTGTGAAGGGCCTGGAGAGCGAGCTGAAGAAAGCTATCGACACGCTCGATAAGAACGACCACCTGTGCAATCTCCTGAAATCCGACATCGGCCGTAGATGGCTGGCGGACAAGGACTTTCGCCACATGCTGGGCGAGGCCAGCGAGAGCACGTTGGGCGAGACCAAGGAAGCCCGGCCCAGCAAGGCCGTGCCGGCTGTGGGTATCGAGGATCCGATCCGTCAGTTACAGGAGAACATGGTCGAGATCGAGGGTGGCCAGTTCGATATGGGAAGCAGCGAGGAAGAGGCTGAGCAACCGATTCATAAGGTCGAGCTGGAAGGCTTTGAGATGAGTGCCATGCCCGTGACCCAGGCGCAATACCACGCGATCATGAAGACGAACCCATCCCATTTCAAAGGTGAGGATTTGCCGGTTGAATCCGTCTCATGGGATGATGCGGTGAAATTCTGCGAGAGGCTGTCTGAGAAGACCGGACGGCAGTACACGCTTCCCACCGAGGCCCAGTGGGAATACGCCTGCCGGGCCGACAGTACCGGCAAATACTGTTTCGGAGACGACGAAAGCCAGTTGGGCGAGTATGCGTGGTACGACGCGAACGCAAAGAGCTCAACACACCCAGTGGGCAAGAAAAAGCCAAACAACTGGGGTTTGTACGACGTGCATGGCAACGTGTGGGAGTGGGTCCGGGACGACTGGCATGGGTCGTATGAAGGGGCCCCGAACGATGGGCGGGCGTGGACGGATTCCCCGGAAAGGGGCTCTGGTCGCGTGTTGCGTGGCGGTGCCTGGTACGATGATGCCAGGTTCTGTCGCAGCGCGTACCGCTACTGGGATGATCCGCGGGGTCGCGATGGCTTTTTTGGGTTTCGTGTGGTGTCGTTGTCGTCGGGCCTTGGACCTTCCGAGTAACCCTTTGCTCTTTGCTCTTTTACCCTTTACCCTATGAGGTGTTGAAGAAAGGGGCAGTGCCGTACGGCTCTGGTCGCGTTTTGCGTGGCGGGTCCTGGAACCATAATCCCAGGAACTGTCGCAGCGCGTACCGCAACACGAACGATCCACAGGAACGCAATCACAATACTGGGTTTCGTGTGGTGTCGTTGTCGTCGGGCCTTGCACTTCCGCTCAGAAGGTCTTCTTCTGTGCCGAGAATTCCGGCGTTCACGGATGCCGGGAGAGTGGCTACGGAAGTCCTGGCGCTGTTCCTGCGTTGTCGGGCGCGCGCCCCGGCAGCCGAATCTACGTCACAGGGCCGCGTGGGGCTGGTAGGCGATTGACGCCGAACGTGCCATACGGCCTTTTTGTTAAGTCCGTAGTAGGGTGGGGCTTTGCCCCACCGATTCCGCTCTTCGACGCCGTGCTTTCTAGTCGGTGGGCCAAGATCCGCCCCATACCACTGCCTCGCGGTCCGTAGCGGGCTCAGAGCAATTTCCCGGGTTTCCCTTGACGGCCAGCGGCCGCGGTGTATGATATCCATATAACTCAATAGTAAATCATGAGTAGTACATGGTAAATCCAGAGGGGGCGTGGGATCGATGACGGATTATTGATGATTGACTCTTTGGGGGCACGCATGACGGCGTACACCCGACGGGAGAGAGCCACTGGCTGGCGCGAGGGCAAGCATGCGAAACAAACCCAATCTGCGGGATGGACCCGTTTGTAGTGTGCTCGTCAGAGCCTGCCCTGAGCGAAGTCGAATGGGGCATATGAAGAGAACGCTTTACGGCGTCACTACGGGCGCGGGCCTTTCGCGCCAAACAAAGCCAATCTGTTGCGTTTCTGGTCTGCGAATGCGGGCCGGGCGAAAAAACAAAGCCAATTTGCTGTTGGTCACTGGCCAACATTCCATCATTCCGGCGTTCCATTTCACTCGCGGGCAAGATGCCCGCGGCACGCGAAGGCGGGACGCCTTCGACACGGGAGTGCGTCAAACAAAGCCAATTTGGTCAGGGCCCGGGAGCCCGTCGCGGGCATGGTGGTTGACGGGGGCGCGCCGAGGAGGTATCGGTATGAGGAGAGCAGACTCGTGACCACCGAACGGTTAAACGAACATGGTCGGTTGCTCTGCTGTCACCCCTGCGCAGGCAGGGGTCCAGAGAACTCACGTGAAAACCTGGATTCCCGCCTGCGCGGGAATGAGAATCATGGTTGCAGAGTTCAATTGGCCACTCAATTCTCGATAGCAATGGAGGTGTCGAATGGGAAGTAGTCGTCGTGATTTCCTCAAGCAGGCCGTCGTTGGCTCGGTGGCGATCGTCATACCTGGATATGCCCAGGCGCAGACTCAACCAGCCCAGTCTAAGGCCCAGACCGTGCTGCCGCGGTGGCGGGGGTTCAACCTGCTGGATATGTTCACGATGCGCAGTACGGGCGACTTCGCGGAGGACGATTTCCGCTGGATGCGCGACTTCGGGTTCGATTTCGTGCGTTTCCCGACGGTCTACCGGCTCTGGATCGAGGACGGCGACGACTACAAGATCCACGAGCCCATGCTGGCCAAGCTGGACCGGGGCGTCGAGCTGGCCAACCAGTACGGCCTGCACGTCAGCCTGAACTTCCATCGCGGGCCGGGCTACTCCGTCAATCGCGAATTCACCGAGCCGCACAACCTCTGGAAGGACCAGACCGCCCTCGACGCCTTCTGCTTCCACTGGAAGTTGATGGCCAATCGCTATAAGAGCATCGGGCGCGACAAGCTCAGCTTCGACCTGATCAACGAGCCGCCCGCGCCGGGCGATCTGATGAGCCGGGCCGACCACGAGCGCGTCGTACGAGCGACGGTCAAGGCCATTCGTGAGATCAATCCCGACCGTATCATCATCGCCGACGGGCTGAGCTGGGGCAACGACCCGGCCCCGGAGCTGGCGGACCTGAAGATCGCCCAGAGCACGCGGGCGTACCAGCCGATGTTCATCAGCCACAGCGGCGCTTCGTGGGTCAACTACCAGGACTACCCCGAGCCGGCCTGGCCCGGCCACGGCTGGGACCGCAAGCGGCTGGAGCAGCACTACCAGCGCTGGGCGGACCTGGCGAAGATGGGTGTCGGCGTTCACTGCGGCGAAGGCGGGGCGTTCAACAAGACGCCGCACAAGATCGTGCTCGCGTGGCTGCGTGACGTGCTGGAGATCCTCACCGGCCATGGCATCGGCCTGGCGCTCTGGAACTTCCGCGGCTCGTTCGGCATCATGGATTCCGGCCGCACCGACGTCGAATACGAAGACTTCCACGGCCACAAACTCGACCGCAAGCTGCTGGAGCTGTTGCAGAAATACGGAAGTTAGTGTATGATATGGAAAGACTGGAATGAGGTTTGATATAAGGCGGAGTTCAAGCTTGCTGAAGCGCGCCGCTGTCTCTGTGCGCCCCAGTGACGTGGCAACAAGGTATGGCTCATACGTTAGGTCGTGCCGCCATGAACAAACGAACGGGTTTTACGCTGATAGAGCTTCTCGTCGTCATCGCCATCATGGCGATATTGATGGCC
>CAYNQP010000018.1:0-15662 GCA_964399325.1 uncultured Pirellulales bacterium | reverse complement strand
GCTCGCTCTTGACGCCGAGCATGTACACCACGTGCGGCCACGTGCGGCACGGCAGCATGCGGGTCTTCGTGATGCGCGGCAGCACCTTTCGTTCGCAACTGAGAAAGACGATCAGCATTTTCTTCGATTCATCCCTCAGGTGAAGCTGCTGCTGTCGCCGCACGAACTCGAACTGCCAGGCATGGTCCCGCCCCGAGGGCCGGCCCGTGCGGACCAGGGACACGAGGTCGGCCGCCTCCTTAGCCGCCACCCGCTGGATCTCGGGTAGGGTCGCCTCGTTCAGGGCATGCGGAATCTCAGGCGCCTGCGGGCCCACGATGACGGTGGTCTTCCCTACCGAAGAGGCGGCCGGCTTCGGGGTGGCCAGCGGCCGGCCTTCCTTGACATCCCTCATGAAGACCAAGAAGGAATCGACGAACTCCTTATAGTCCCCCTTGCTGCCGATGCGGTGCAACAGCTTGGTCCAGGCCCGGTAGCGCAGCTCGTTCCGGAAGTACTCCTTCACATCCACGGCCAGACTCGACGGCGCGTCGGCATGCTCGCATTGCTCCGTAATGGTCTTGATGCCCTTGAGCACGGAGAACATGTAGCCGCGGTACCGCTCGGCGTGGCCCTCCTGAAAACGTCGCAGCCTTCTGAGCGTGACCCGGATGTTGTCCAGCATGCGGTCGTTGACCGTGAGCACGTACGACGGCACCTGCTCGGCCTGGTCGAATTCGGCGATTTCCACCATGCCCGCCAGGATGCCGGCCTCCGTCGGGGCCTCCTCCTCCGTTCCCGACGTGGTCGTCTCGGCCTCCTCCTGGACCCGCTTGACCAGTTCGTCCACGCCCCTGACGGCGCGCTTCAGCAGCCTCTCATTGGTGCCGTGATAGACCTCCAACGGATTGATTATCTTCAGGGCAACGATCCCGAGCAGGGCCGCCCCGACGGCGAGGAAGACCTTGCTCCAGCGATGCAGGGCCGCGTTGATCTGGTCGATCGGGTCCGGCCCCCGGCGCCTGATCATATCGTAGCCCTCATCGTCCTGAGGCCCCTGAGCGAAGACGGTGGCCACCAATACCAGCAGCAGAAGGCAGGCCAACACCAGCGCGCGGGCGCCGACTTTCCTTGAGACGCGGTCGCGTTTACACGCAGTCGGCTCCCGCACCGGCATGAGGACGCCGGATATTCCGCAGGCCTTAGGAGAACGCATCAGACTACCTTTCCCAGCCGCTTCGCGCTGAAAACGCACCCTACATCTACCTTACACGTGGGTCAGAGACCCAGCCCACGTCGCCATGCCGCCGCACTCGCATCAGCCCGTTTGTGCGTTGCGGACAGCACTATCATAGATAGTGCCAACGTCGCCGTCGGTCAATACGTGAGGTCCGCAATCTGCCCGTAAATCCTCGGATGATCCTCCCCCGACAGCGTCCCCAGAGCCCTCTCCGAGGGGTAAATCCCTCGCCAACGATTTCCCCGTCCCTGGCTCATTTCGTATGGTTTACGTGGAGGTGATAATGAAGATATTCTGGCAACACAGAAACGGCAGCCTCTACGCCGTCAAACATGACACGTTCGGGCACATTGCCGCCGTCGCCGGCCCGCTCGGTTGGGACGACCTGCAGGACAAGGACGAGTATCGCTACGAGCAAAAGTTGGTGGAATGGGCCGAGACCGAGATCGGGCGACACGCGATGCACAGAGTGCACCCGGCCATGGCGCGATAGGCACGTGACGGCTCTCTGATCGCCGGCCCCCTGTCACGCTGCGCTGGCATTACGCGTGCCTGCACGGGGCAAAGGCGGACTACCCCGCCGGGTGACAGTCTCCCCGCTCTTGCCCGATCCCGGGGTGTTTCCTATACTTTGCCGGGGGTGTGTTATGAAGAGTTTCTGGCAACACGAGAACGGCAGGGCCTACGCGGTACGCAGCAACACGTTCGGGAAGATTACCGGCGCGGCCGGACCGCTCGACCCGGACGATCTCCAGGACCTCGACTCGTACGAGTACGGGCCCGCCATTGTCCAATGGGTCGAACGCGCCATCGCCGTGCGTAAGCTCCGCCGGGTCAATCCCACGCCCGGCAACGGCCTCACACGCGCCGTCGATACCGTCGTGCCGTAAGCTCGTCACTCGACGTCCGGGCCTCACCGGCCAAAACTCCCTCTCTCGGCCGGTGTTTTCTCTTGCACTTCGGCGGGGAGTGACGGTAACATCGCCCCCACGAGGATAACAGGCCGGTTAAAGGATTGGACTATGTCAAAAAGTAGGCCCCTGCCGTATCGTATCGATGAAGAATGGCTCAAGGCCCTGTCCGGACTGGCAGGCACGTTCGGCGCGTCGGCCGAAGAAGTCATCCACCAGTCGCTTCCGGACGTGGCGGTGACTCGCCTGTTCTTTCAGTGCAAGGACTACATGCCCGAATTGCGCTGGGACGAGGTGGCCGAGATCGGCCGCGAGGCGATTCGCAAGTATCTCCGCGCCAAGTACATGCAGGGGATCAAGGAGCACCTGGCCCGAATGGGCTTGAGCATGGAGCAATCGTCGGCGGAGAATGTCGAAGCAGCCAGGCAGCGCGCCCTCGACGAAATGAGCGCGGACGCGGCGCACCAGCCCGCCCACCAGCTTGCCAAGGCCCAAGAGGATTCGGTCTATCTCGGCTGCCTGTACGACGCCTGGAAGCGGGCCAAGGCCAACGAGCCCGGATACACGATAGAGAAGCAAGCTGACAACCCTCATGCGGCCTGGGCCGTCCTGAGGAACAACCAGATTCTGTAGTCTCTCCAGCCCCGCGTCGGTTGGCTCGTACCGCGCCGTGCCCCTTCTGCATCGAAGGTCTTGCCAAATTCACGTGCCATCCACAAGTCTCGTCCGCCCGAGCGTCACCGCGCGATCGTTCCTTTCATGAGCGTAAACGAGTGCGGCGGAAACGAATACGAGAAGTTCTCTCCCGACGCGCTCACGTCGGGTTTCGGCACGGTCTTGACGGGCTCCTTGCCGAAGTCGTTCATGGCTTTGATATCGGGCCCGTTGACCTCGTAGACCTTGAACTTACCCGCAAACCGACCTTCCTGAGAGATGATCTCCGTCGCGATGGCCTTGTCCTTGTTCCGATTGAGCACGCAGATCGTCACTTCCCCATTGTCAAACGCGGCCGATACGTCCAGGTACGGGACGTCCTTCTGCACGGTCGTCGTCTCGCCCGGTCCCAGGAAGAACCGCTCCGTGTCGTACGTGTCACAATCCACGAACACGTCCAGTGACGCGCCGCGAACATGGCCGGCGAACAGTTGCAGAGGGTAGTAAATCGTTTGTCTGAAGAGCGTCTTCTCGTTGGTGAAGATGGGAGCAATGACGTTGACCAGTTGCGCCATGTTGGCCATCTTCACGATGTCCGCGTTGCGGACGAACGCATTCAGGAAACCGGCAATGACCAAGGCGTCTTCCAGGTTGTAGTGCTCCTCCAGGGCACGCGTTCCTCTCCTGGACTCGTCGGTCCTGGCGCGATACCACACGTTGTACTCGTCCCAGGCGATATAGACCGGGTCGCGGTCGCCGCGGTCGGCGCGGACCATTTCCTTATCGATCATGCCCCGGACCATCTTGGTGCGTTGCTCCAGGACGAGAGGCGTCGCCAGGAAGTTGTAATAGCCGTCGTCGGGGTTGCCTACGTACATGTGCAGGGCGATATAGTCGACCACGTCCCTGAGTTCGTGCAGGACCGTGCCGTTCCAATAGTCCGGATCGGCGCCGGGCCGGTAGTTGGACGAGCCTGCGGCGATCAATTTGATGCCGGGCGAGGTCAGCCGCATGAGCTTGGCCGCCTCGCGGGCCTTCTTACAGTAGTCTTCGGCATTGAGGTGGCCCATCTGCCAGAACCCGTCCATTTCATTGCCGAGGCTCCAGTACGTGACATTGTGCGGCTCGGGATATCCGTGCTTGCGCCGCAGCTCGGCGTAGTACGGCCCCTCCTTGACGTTGCAGTATTCCACCCAGCGTTGGGCCTCCTCGATGGTCCCGGTCCCCATATTCACCGCAAAGTAGGGCTCGGTACCGATCTCCCTGGCAAACTCCATGAACTCGTTCGTTCCGAATCGGTTCGTCTCCAGCCGGGCCCAGGCCAGCTCCATGCGCGGCGTCCGCTCCCGGCCGACCCCGTCGAGCCAGTGGTAGTTGGAGACGAAATTGCCGCCGGGATAGCGGACAAGAGAGACATTCAGGCCCTTGATCGCCTCCATGACGTCCTTGCGGAAGCCTCGGGCGTCGGCCTGCTCGGAAGTGGGGTCATAGACGCCGCCGTAGACGCACCGGCCCAGGTGCTCGACAAAGTTGCCATACAGGTTCTTGTCGATCCGGCCGATGGTCCGGTCGATGTCGATCTTGATCCGAGCGTCCTGCCCGTACACCAGTGCGACCGGCGTCAACATCGTGATAAGAACGAGGGCGATTCTGCGGTGTCTCATAATGGCTCCTTTCCGTCAGATATTGCCTCGTGCGTCGTGCGATCCGGCGATCCTGGGGCCGGTTCTGCCTGCCTTGCGTCGCGGATCGCGTCCGACATCCTATCAGGATTCGGCCCGGATTTCGACCGTCAGGCGGCACAATTGGCGGAATCACACCCCCGAAATCGGCGAGAATCCAGGATACTGCGGCCTGAAACCACTCCCGGCCGGCCATCCCGACCCACCACAGCCCGCCGGGACGAAATCCGGGCGGAGGCCCCCTGCCAACCGTTTGTCTGCAATAATCCAGGGCCCCGGGGCGTCTGTATCTATGGCGGGTGGCACGGCGAGCAGGCCCAGTTCCAGTCCCAGCCCGTCGTCACGGAGGGGCCGGTAGAGATTCAGGCAGAGGAGGTTTGGAAGGTGTACATCGGAGAAAATAGCCCCAGGCCGGCTGGTTCCGCAGCTTCATCATCACTACCGCCGTTCGCATTCGGCAGCGGCTACTCGCTCAAGGCCTTCGACCTGGGCAACGCAGGAGTGAAACTGGAATTGCACCACGATGGCGATACCGAAGCGGCCATCATTCTCCCTCCGCGTGAGGTTGGCAGTCTCGGCCGATGGCTGCTAAACACCCTCGGCCAGGACAAGCACGGCCTTCCCGTCGAGCTCGGCGGCATTCTCGAAAGGCTCACCAAGCCCAATCTGAAGCATCCGATCCTGGAGCGAGGCGACAAGAAGCGCATCAAAGAAGCCCTCCGCACCCTGCGGAGCTGAATCCGCCCCGGCGCTGAACCGGAGTGGGCAACTCCGTATTGCCCACCGGCAGCGTGGAATACAGGACTTGAGAAAACTTAATCCGACTCAATCGCTCTTCTTTGGGTCAGGCCCACTGTCTCCCCACCACGTCGATTTCGCCGCCTCTGTGGTAGCATTATGCTTGCAAAGGCCACGTGGGTTGTGCTATGCTAATTGCAGCGCTGGGACAGTGGACTCTGGGGGATCGCGGCCCGGTATCCGGCGTGTTCGAGAATCACAAGGGGAGGAGAGTATGCGTTGCAGGAACGTGATCGTCGCAGCGGCTGTCATCTGTGCCATTGCTTTGGCGACCCCATTGCGTGCCGCGGATTCAGGATCGGTGGTCGTATGGGAAAGAAATGAAGCAGCAAGATATGATCCACCTCAGCCTAATAGAGACTTCATAGCGATCTCTATCGCAGGCAGCGACTCTACGGCAGGTGGCGATGCAACCGTACACAATTGCCTTGGTCTGAAAAAAGATGGATCGATTGTGGCTTGGGGAGATTATCCGTACAGCGAATGTGATGTGCCAGAGCCTAATACAGGATTTGCGGCCATCTCGGCTGGTGCGTGGCACAGCCTAGCCCTCAGAGTCGATGGTTCAGTGGTCGCTTGGGGGAGAAATGATAATGGGGAGTGTGAAATCCCCGCACCAAATTCAGGTTTCAAAAGCATTGCGGCTGGTAGCGGCTTCAGTCTTGGGCTCAAAGAGAACGGCTCTATCGTCGGGTGGGGGAGTGATCCATTTGGATATATGCAGTCTTGGTCCGAAACAGACTATGTGGCAGTCGCAGCCGGTAGCTCCTACGTCGGAATGGGACTGAGAGCTGACGGCACCATAGACGTACGCGGGTCGGGATTATTCTATGGTGAGTTCAGAATACCTGCGCCTAACAGCCACTTTGCCGGCGTTTCAGCAGGAGGTACTTGTTTCTTAGGTCTGAAGGCGGACACTTCAGTAGTGGCATGGGGCACTACATGCCGTTCGTATATTCTGCCTGTACCCAATACGGGCTTCGTAGCGATTTCGGCAGGGGATGATTATTGTTTGGGTTTGAAGGCCGACGGTTCGATTGTGGGTTGGGGGCGTAATCCATACGGTTCATGTGATGTGCCAGAACCTAATACCGGATTTGTGGCCATCGCAGCCGGTTATGATTTAAGTATGGGCATCAGGAGCGACGGGCTACCCGGAATCACAGCAGCGTCGTGGTCAACCCCTTGGTGCTATGACGGCGACAGCGTGCGCATGACCGCTCAGACAGAGGGGCTCGACGGAGAACCGGTGACGTTCGAGATCTATGAGGACAATTTCGACAGCCTCGTGACCACGATCGATGCCGGTCCCGTAAAGGATGGCCTCGTCACCGCGTACTGGAGGGCCGATTGGCAGCAGGGCAGTCCGCTCGGCCTGTTCGATCCGCCCGAATTCTACTTCACCGTCACGATTGCCGGCCTGTGCCGGGAGTCGGACCTTCTGCAAGTCGATGAGGGGAAGGAAGCCGTCATCCGACCCATGATCGGGCTGCCCGCCATCGGGAAAAGCGGCGAGACCTTCCGGATCGAGATCAAGAGCGAGGCTGAATCCATCTTGTGGTCCTTGATCTCAATCACCGTAGGTATGGATCTGACATCGCCGGACAGCGTGACGACCCTGGCACAGGGCCCCCTTAGCTATGATGCGGACGAAGACTTGTGGCTCTTGACGGCGACCCTGCCAAGCAATCTGGCTGCCGGGCTGTACGACCTCAAAGTCACGGTCAATGACAGGGAGCTGATCCGGCCCAATGCTGTATGCGTAGTCTCTGAGTTTAGCGACGATCCCTTGATATGCCACATCACCGACATTCATACAGATTTCAGCCCTATGGTCGTCGTCGATTCCGATTGTGGCACAGACGGCACGAATTGGAGCGAGCGTACACGACATTTCCCCACGTACCTGAGCGATGCAAACGAGGCCCGCGCCGACTTCATATTGATCGGCGGAGACAATGTCGACTGGTCTACGGAGGAAAACTGGCGGTGGTTCTATGATGAACTGCAGAAGTCGAAAGTCCCAACCTTCGTTCAGATCGGCAACCATGATTATCGGGACGATCCCACGGATATCAAGACGGGGCTGCCGCCGGTATCGGGCTGGCTTGAGATCGACTTCACCGATCAGGCGCTGGAATTCTTTTGGGACAATATCTGCTCGAAAGAGCACTTCATGCACTATAGTTTCGACTACGGTGATAAGGTGCACGTCATCGGCCTCAACTCCGGCCCGGACAGCTTCAGTTGGCCGGATGCGATTGACGACATTCTTGGCTGGGACTACGTTCAAGGCAAAGGGCTGGCCGACGAGCAGATGAATTGGCTGACGGCGGATGTCAACGATGCGCCGAGCAGTACCATCATCTTCATGCACCACCCGATATTCGCTGGTGAAGACCCTCCGTATACCGATTCCGTCATATCCAACAACCGGGACGAGTTCCGTGAGCTCTGCCGCAACAGCCACACCACCGGTCACGACATCGTCGCCGTCTTCTCCGGTCATGTCCATCTGAATCAGATCTGGATTGCGGACAAGACATCGTACATCACGGTTGACCAGGCGTGTCGCGCGCCGTTGTCCTTCCTGACCAGACTCTCCAAAGACCTGTATCTCGCCAGCGGCTTCGATTTCGCACAGGCAGACCTCGCCGGTGGCTTCGCGGGGTCGGGTCTGTACTTCACAGTCACCCCAGAGCAACCGTGAAACTCCTTGCTTCGCTCTCGGAGTACGAGACCTCCAATGCTCGTGAAAGAAGGCGATATGCCAAGGCGCGGATCGCTCGTCTTTCGTCAACTCGAAGCTGTTGCCGGGCGGGGAAATCGCGTATACTGTCCGGACGCATAGGATGAACAGGCAGTTAGAAGTAACACGTGTTGAGGATCAGCAGAATGGATATCTTCCAGATTACAGCACAGGAGCTCCTGGACTCACGCGGCAACCCGACCGTCGAGGCGACGGTGCATCTAGACCGCCATCGAAGGGTCTCGGCGATGGTGCCCTCCGGGGCATCGACCGGGAAATACGAGGCCGTGGAGCTGCGCGACAACGAGCCGCAGCGTTATCTTGGCAAAGGGGTGCTCAAGGCCGTCCGCAATATCAATGGGATCATCGCGCCGGCCCTGATCGGGTTCGACGTGACGGACCAGAAAGGCAGCGACAAGAAGATGATCGATCTCGACGGAACCGACAACAAGTCGAACCTGGGCGCCAACGCGATCCTGGCGGTCTCGATTGCCTGTCTGCGGGCCGGAGCGGTGGCGCAGGGGTTGCAGTTCTACGAGTACGTCGCCGAGGTCTTCGGCAAACCCGCAAACGAGTCGTACACCATCCGATTCCGCTGATCAACGTCTTGAACGGCGGCCGGCACGCCCTCGGCTCGTCCGACATTCAGGAATACATGATCGTTCCGGTCGGGGCCCCCACGTTTGCCGAGGCGACCCGCTGGGCGGCCGAGACCTTCCACGAGCTGGAGAAGATCATTCGCGAACGCGGCTGGCCGACCACCGTCGGCGACGAGGGCGGCTATGCACCGCCGGTCGAGTCCAATGAAGAGCCGCTCAAGCTCATTATGGAGGCCTTGGAACGCGTCGGCCACACGCCCGGCGAGGACATCGCGCTGGCGCTGGACCTGGCCGCCTCGGAGTTTCACCAGGACGGCAAATACCATCTGGCCAAGGACGGGCTGGAACTCACCTCCGCCGAAATGGTAGACCTGCTGGTCGAATGGACCAAGCGGTATCCTATCGTCTCCATCGAAGACCCGCTCGACGAAGAGGACTGGGACGGATTCGCCCTGCTCAAGCAGAGGACGGAGAACAAGATTCAGATCGTCGGCGACGACTTGTTCGCCACGAATCCCGAGCGAGTCAAACGCGGCATCGAGGCCGGCGCCGCCAACTGCGTCTTGATCAAGGCCAACCAGATCGGGACCATTACGGAGACCCTGGATACCATCCGCCTGACCCTCAAGCACAACCTGACGGCGATCGTCTCGCACCGTTCCGGCGAAACCGAGATGCCCTTCGAGGCCGATTTCTCCGTCGGGACGGGGGTGGGCCAGGTCAAGATCGGGTCGGTGTCGCGCTCGGAGCGCGTGGCCGAGTACAACGAGTTGATGCGCATCGAACGCTATCTGGGCGGCAAGGCCGTCCTCGCCAGCTATCCGTTCACCACCGACGTCAGGGCCGGAGCCTGAGAGCGGGTTATCCGCCTCACCGTATCGAATCGCATGCAGAGCCAGAAGAAGGACGTCACCATCTACACCGACGGCGGCTGCCTGGGCAACCCCGGGCCGGGCGGATATGGGGTCGTGTTGCGTTATGGCGCGCACGAGAAGCGCCTCGCCGGCGGCTTCCGGCGGACCACCAACAACCGCATGGAAATCATGGGGGCCATCGTCGCCCTCGATACTCTGAAGGCCCCCTGCCACGTCACGCTACACAGCGATTCGAAGTATCTCGTGGACGCTATGCGCCTCGGGTGGGTCGAGCGCTGGAAGGCCAACGGCTGGCGGCGCAACAAGAAGGACCGGGCCGTCAACGTGGACCTCTGGGAGCGACTGCTGGCGGCCTGCCGGCCGCACACGGTGACATTCGTCTGGGTGCGGGGACATGCCGGCCACCAGTACAACGAGATTTGCGACGTGCTGGCCAAGCAGGCGGCGGCGCGGCCGGACCTGCCGGTGGACGAAGGATACGAACGCCAATTGGCCGGAGGGGCCGCCGGCGATCTGTTCTGAGGGCGGCCGAAACCTACTTCTCGGCCAACCACGACGGGCCGTGCGCGACATCGACCTTCAGCGGAACGTCGAACGCAATCGCCGTGGTCATTTCCTTGGCGATCCATTGGGCGTGCATTTGGGCCTCGCCGGCGGGCAACTCGAAGACCAACTCGTCATGGACCTGCAAGAGCATCCGCACGGGCAGTTTCTCGGCATCGATCCTGCGTTGAATGGAAATCATCGCTATTTTGATGAGATCGGCCGCAGAGCCCTGAATGACGGTGTTGACGGCCAGTCTCTCGGCCAGGGCACGCCGGCCGGCGTTGCCGCTGTTGAGGTCCAGGATGCGACGGCGACGGCCCAGGATCGTCTCGGCATAGCCGGTGTGCTTGGCCTTGGCAATGCACTCGTTGATGAAGGCCCGGATCGAGCCATAGCGGGCGAAGTAATCCTCGATGAATTGTTTCGCCTCGGCCGGGCTGATCCCGATACTGCGCGACAAACCGAACGCCCCCTGGCCATAGATGATGCCGAAGTTGACGGCCTTGCACCGCGACCGCATCTCGCTCGTCACTTCGTCCAGCGGGACACCGTAGATCTGCGACGCCACGAAACGGTGAACGTCCTGGTCGGCGGCGAACGCGGCCCGCAACGCCTCATCTCGTGAGAGATGGGCCAGCAGCCGCAGTTCGATTTGGCTGTAGTCCGCACTCAGGATACAGTCGGTCTTCTTTTGCGGGATGAAAGCCCCCCGAATCTTGCGGCCCAGCTCCGTGCGGATGGGAATGTTCTGCAGGTTCGGATCGCTGGACGACAGCCGCCCCGTCGCGGTGACGGTCTGGTTGAACGACGCGTGCACGCGGCCGGTGCGCGGGTTGATGATGACGCCCAGCTTGTCGGTATAGGTGTTCTTGAGTTTGCTCAGCGTGCGATATTCGAGCACCAGCGACGCCATCGGATGCTGGTCGGCCAGTTGCTCCAGCACGTCGGCATCGGTGCTGCGTCCGCCCTTGCCGACCCGCGATGATTGCAGGCCGAGCTTGTCGAACAGCACCTCGGCGAGTTGCTTGGGCGAATCGATATTGAAGACCGTCTCCGCCTGCCGGTAAATCCGCTCCCTGAGGCCCTCCAGTGACTCGCTCAACTCGCCCGACATCCGGCGCAGCAGGTCACCGTCCACCGTGACCCCGTCGTATTCCATCTGGGCCAGAACCGGCACCAGCGGCATCTCCACCTCGCGAAAGAGCTTCTCAAGCGGCTCCTGCCGGCTGAGCCGCTCGGCAAAATACTCGTAAAGCCGGAACGTGACATCCGCATCCTCGGCCGCATACTCGCTCGCCACGGCGGTGTCCACCATATCAAACGTGAGCTGGTTCTTGCCTTTGCCGATCAGCGCCACGATGGGCACGCACTCGTAATCGAGGAAATCACGAGCCATATTATCCATAGAGTGGCTGCTGCGGCCCGGATCGAGGCAGTATGACGCCACCATCGTATCGAACCACACGCCGGTCAGCGGCATCTGCGCATTGCGCAGCACCAGCATATCGTACTTGATGTTCTGGCCGATCTTCCTGACGCTCCCGTCGGCCAGGATCGGCCCCAGCTCGCCGCGGACCACGGCGATATCGAGATGGCGCGTCCCCAACGGCGCCTTTACGGGAAGGTAATACGCCCGATGCGACCGCCAGCAGAACGACAAGCCGACCAGCTCAGCCCGCATGGCATTGACCGACGTCGTTTCGGTATCCACCGCGAACAGCTTCTGCTGCTTCAATTCCCCGACGAAACGCTCGAAGCTCTGGGGCGTGTCGATCAGCTCGTACTCATGGGCAACGGTCTGGGCCGATGCGGGCCCGGTCAGGGCTGCTGCCGGCTGTGACGTCGCGGGAGCGGACAAAGACGCCTCCGACTCGACGCTCGCCCCGAGTTGCGTCAGCAAGCGCGTGAAGCCCAACTCGGTGAAGACCTCCGCGAGCTTGTCCTTATCGGGCGGTTCGAGCGCAAGCGCTTCATAGCCGATATCGAACGGGACATTGCAGTCCAATGTCACGAGCTTGCGGCTCAGATAGGCCACGTCCCTGGACATGCGCAGGTTCTCGCCCCGCTTGCCTGCGATTTCGTCGACATGGGCGTAGAGATTGTCGAGATCGCCGTACGTGCGAATCAGTTCATGCGCCGTCTTAGGGCCGATCAAGGGCACCCCCGGCACGTTGTCTGACGTATCCCCCTCCAGCGCCAGACAATCGACCACCTGCTCCGGGGTGATCCCCTTCTCCTGCTTCATGACGTCCCGGTCGGTGACCTTGCCCGTCTTCATGTCGAAGGTGCGGATGCGGCCGTCAATCAACTGCAGCAGGTCCTTGTCCTTGCTACAGATCAGCACGTCGATCCCGTCGCCCGCGGCCCGTTTGGCCAGCGTCCCGATGATGTCGTCCGCCTCGAAGCCATCCACACGCAGAGTCGGGATGCGCATCGCCGCCATAATCTGCTCGATCCGACCGATCTGCACGGGCATATCGTCCGGCATCGGTGGCCGATGCGCCTTGTACTCGGCGTACATCTCGCTGCGAAACGTCGGCGCCTTGCTGTCCAGCGCGACCACGAGCATGTCAGGCTTGTGCCTCTCGATCAGTCCGAGCACCGCCATCGTGAAGATGTAAGTCGCTTTGGTCGGCTCGCCCGTCGGGCTGGTAAGCTGCTGCCGCATCGGCGCGAAATAGGCCGCGTAGATATGCGCGTGACCGTCGATGATATAGAGCGTCTTGGGCATGGCCGCCACTGTAGGCCCGGCGGACCACAATGTCAAGGAAACGCTCCGCAATCGCACCCGGCGCGGACAGATCACGCAGATCGCCTGCATCGCCGCCGAGAGGACTCGGTCGAACCTACGCAGAGGGGACAGAGTCGGCGCCACAGGTTGCCTTTGCAGGCATGGCAGCGAGCCCGAAGCAGCGGGCCATAATCACATGACCCGCTACCGTCTTTCCGCTTGCCTTGTCCGATGCAACTCGGCACAATACGGATAATCGGGATGTGCCGGCGATTCTTCGATTCGACTGCGAGAACCGCACGGCAATTTGCAGGACGCGGCGTGCCGGGTGCGACCAGGTAGCCTGTGCCCTGCGATAGCAGCGATAGCGAATGACCACATTGGACGCGGAACTCACGCAGGCGCGATAGGGAGTAGGAGAGGACCGAATGAATGAGTTGAAGCGATGTACGTTGTGCAGCGGCGCGGCTGACTCGGCGGGGTTGAATGGAAAGGTAGCTCTGGCCAAGTGCCGCGAGTGCGGGTTTGTGTATGCCGCGGCGTCGGACAGTGAAATCGCGGCGGCGAACCAGTGCGGCGAGGAGACCAAGGACCGCTATCAGCGCATGCAAAGCGCCTTCGATTTGGCGTGGTTCGATGGGCTCGTGCGACGTTTTCCCGGCACAAACACGCTGGATATTGGGTGCGGGAACGGATTGCTGCTGCGACGGTATCAGGCGGCGGGCTGGAACGTGGCCGGCGTGGACCCTGCCCCGTGGGCGCAGACGGAAGACTACCGGGTCTTTACCGACATGACCGGGACGCCGCGTGACTTCTACGACGTGGTCATGTGCACCAGCGTGCTGGAGCATGTCCCCGATCCGGCAGCCCTGCTGAAGCTGGCGCTGGCGGTGGCTCGGCCCGGCGGCGTGGTCTACATGAGCGTGCCCAACTTCGGCTCGTGGGCCGCGCGATGTCACCCCGAGCGTATGCGCGAACAGGAGGTCCCGCATCACTGCAATTTCTTCACGGCGCGCGATCTGCGGCACCTCTGCACGCGGGTGGGGGCGCGGTCGTATCGGGTTCGGTCATACGGCATGCCTATGGCGTGGGACTTCTGGAGAGGGCATCGGCTGAAAGCGACAGCGCCATCTGCCCAGCCACGACAAGTGTCACCCTCACCGACTTGGAAGCACCGCCTCGTCGCCAAGGCGTACTATTGGGCCGGCCTGTGGCGCGGAGATAAGCTGGAATTGTGTGTGACCCGAGTCGCATGACCGACGGAAGGCCGCACGTGAGAAGTGGCGGCATTAGGCCTGCTCGGCTGAGTCGATGGAAAGGCTCCCAATGGCAAGCGGAGGAAACAAGAGAAGTGCGAGGCAGCGCACGCACATGGGGTTGGGCTGCATCTGTGGTTCCGTGGGGACCATCCTGATGATGAATGATGTCGTGTGGCGTTGGATATTCACCCTAAGAGGCGAACGCCATTATGGCAGCATTCCCTTCCAGTTGTTTTGGGTTGGGCTGTTCGTGTTCTTCATGGGCATGCTTCTCGTCAAAGCCGGCACGCCAAGAGGCACTCACGAGAATGGAGAACGTTGGGATTTGTAGCGACGGTGTCGGTCTAGCGAGAGAACACATCATGTGAGACTGCCGGTGCTATTCGATGGCACCGGATAGCTTCGTCAGGCGGATGTCACGAACGGCCCCGGTCGTGACCCAGGTGGCAATGCCCAGGGGCGTGCAGAGGTCCATCTCCGACCGAATGTTAATACGCCGGCCGGTCGTATCGACATCGATGAGGGATTCGTCGTCCAGCCAGGCCTGGATTCGATTGGGCCCGACGCGCAGCCCCACATGATACCACTTCCCCTTCTCGAAAGACACAAACGTCGTTGTCTCGTTCTCGGAGGCATCCATATAGTTGAGGCTGGACAGGCCGCAGAGGGTGCCGCCCCAGCCGCCGAGAACGAGCGTACAGGGGTTCTCGCCGACGGGGAACGTCAACGCGCAGAAGAAGTCGGTGCCCTCGACCCGCATCGCGTCGAGCGTGATTTCGTAATCCATGCGGACGACGGGGCCGCTCCACGTAATGCCCGTGGCGTAGTTGCCCATTTCCATGTAGATGGCCCCGTCCTTGACATCGACGTTGCCCTGCCCGCCGAACTCCGTGACCTTCCAAAGGCCCAAGCTCTTGCCGTCGAACAGGCTAATGGTCTGGCCCGGTTCAACGCCTGCGCCCGAGGCGGGGGGGGCCTGCTCCGCGGGTCCGGGCGTGTCCTGAGGCAACTGGACTTCTGCCGGAGATTGGGCCGATGGGCCGCCGGTCTGAGGTTCGGTCCGACAGCCCGCCTGGAACAACCCTATAACCAATGCCGGGACGATCAAGGCGAAGGCAAGCGCCCCGCCGCAAGCCCGAGGTCGGCAACACTGTCTTTGACACGATTCCGTCAGACGAGTCACGCTCATATCATTCTCCTGCAAGCTTGAATTTCCTTGGAATCAGCGTACCAAGCCGCTACCATTACACAACAATAAATCGCTCGGGGTGACGGATTTCTGCACGCGGTGGGACATTACCCTCAAGACGGGAGAACCTTGGGTCGATAAGAAACGTATGTACAAACACTTACAGTGATTCATGGGGGCCAGCTTGGGCAGCACATCGCGGTGGACCCAACGGGCGTCGATCTTGTGACGAGCAGAGCCGAGAAGGGCCAATGAAGAGAATCCTCCTGATCGTTGCCATATTTATCAGTGCCGCCTCCTGCCCGGCCTTGGGGCAAAGCAGCCAGCTTGCCAATGCCGGCAAGGCGGGTCTGTACGTCAAATCACTCGACGAGGTGCTCCGCCTGCCTGACGACGAGATGGACCTGGCCACCGCCACCCTGATCGCGTCGGAATATTGGAGCGACATGG
>CAYNQP010000017.1:3307-15967 GCA_964399325.1 uncultured Pirellulales bacterium | reverse complement strand
GCATCATAGCCTCCCCATTCACTCGGTCTGCCACGCACGGCCGACGTCCAAGCCGCATCAGGCCCCTTACGCAGCCAGCATATTCCCTCGGTCAGGGCAGGTCAAGTGTCATCAAGCGATGCGGCTGAAGGCTCCACAGAGAGGCGGAAGTCACGCGATCTGGGAACGGCCGTATGTCGCCACCGAATTCTCGACACAGGCGCGGCAGAGCTGTTTGTTCGTCACCTCCGCAGTGTACCGGGAGAACCACGGATCCAACGCGTTTGGAGTGAAGGGCAAGCACACAATAGGAAGGGTTGGGACTCACCTGTAATTGTCTATGAGCGCCTCATCGATACCAGCCCGACAGCGGCCCACGCAGCAGAGACAAAGGCACACAAACGCAATTGTCAGGCCGGCGCGCTTGGCCCGCGTTTCGGGCGAGGGGACGACTTCTTCGCCCTGCTTCTTGCGTTCTTGAGCTTCAGCGCGAACTTCGTCTCTTCGCCTGTTTCTTCATTGATCACGCGGAATTCTCCGGTGTCGTCACGCTGCATCTGATCGTTGGCATTGAGCAGCTCAATTCCGTATACGGTCCCATCCGGCGCCAAATCGATCACCAGCTCATCACTGAGCTTAATGGATTCGGCATCGGACTTTCTGTTCTTGAAACGGATGTAGCCCACATTGTAGCGAGGATCGTAACTGAACTTCATACCGCCTAGCCTTTCCAGCCCTTCAGAAATACCTCGTGACCACTGAAATAACCAGCCAGCCATCGCGCTGCCGAACCGCGTAGGCCTCAACCTGCTTGATCTTGTAGCGTTTGCCTCTCCAGCGCTTCTTAAACGGCAGGTTGCGTCGAAATCCGGTACGCCCAAACCTTCCGGCAAATTGCTCTCCGGTCTCTACAGTGACGACGATCTCCTCTTCAGTCGCACCTCGCTCGGCCAGGCGCTCACAGGCATGGGGATGAATGTGAATCTCCATGATCACGACACCCCATCCAACAGGCCCGCGGCAAACGTCATACGAGTAGCAGTACCGATAATATCATTATAGCGGAATTGTGAACTGACTGCCAGTCCTTTCCTCAGGGATCCTCTGTTAGGACAGAAACGGATTGTGAGCCCTTTCGTGAGCGATGGTCGTCCTCATAGCGTGGCCGGGATAGACTGCCGTCGCGTCAGGCAAGCAGAACAGTTTGCTGCGGATGCTCTCGACCAATTGCTCCATATTGCCGCCAGGGAAATCGGTCCTGCCGACCCCATCGGCAAAGAGCGTATCCCCTGCAAAGACAAGACCTTCCTGCTCGGCGTGGAGACATATCCCACCCGGGGTATGGCCGGGAGTGTGGAGAACCTGCAAGGTCATGCCGGCCTCCTGGACCGTGTCTCCATCTTCGAGAAGAACGTCGGCCGGCTCAGCCGTAAGGGGGTTGCCCGCGAGGATTGAGAGATTCGCTCGTGGATCGGCGAGCAGCTTGGCGTCGAGTTTGTGGATATAGACTTTTGTCCCAGGATAGCGCTGACGCATCTCCGCCAGACCCGCGATGTGGTCGACATGCCCATGTGTGAGGACTACCGCGACCGGATGCAACTGGCGCTGCTCAAGAAATGCCGCCAAGTCTCGGGAATCGAGGCCCGTATCGACGATCAGGCAATCCGTCGCAGCCTCATCCTTACGAACCACATAACAGTTCGTCTGGAAATCCCCCAAGATCAAGCGGTCTATCTTCATCTGATGCGGCCCTACCGCACGGCTTCGGGAGCATTCGGATCGGCCACCTGATTAGGCTCCGGAACCGCTTGGGGCTCCTCCGCGATCAGTGGAGCACTTCCTGGTGAAACAACCTGGCTGTTCGGATCGGCGTCTTGGGCAGGTTGCGAGGCTTCCTCGGCCGGCGGCTGTGTCGGCATCACAGGCGCCGCTGCGGCAGCAGGCGCGACCGTGGCCGCTTCAGCGGGTTTCTCCTGCGTTTCCTTCGGCTTGTCCTCCAGCAGATCAGCTTGTTTCTTGGTTAGGTAGTCGGCCTTCCAGTCAGGAACTCTATATACCCAGTTCTTGTACTGTAGCGTGAACTTCTGGGCATGCTCCTGGGCCAGAAGCTTGGCCTCCTTCTTCTTCAATTCCTCTTCCGACTCGTTCCCGCCCCGTTTGATTGTCACCGGCGTCGTGTCAGTGTACGCCGCTTCGCACTGGAGATAGGTCTGGCCGTCTTTCTTAGCCAGTCTCAGTACGTACTGGGTGGAATCGTTCAGCAGGCAGGTGTACTGATGGTCGAAGTTCAATCCATCCACGGCCGAAGGTGCGTTCACGTCGTCAAACCGCAAACTGGTCAAGGCCGTCAAGACGCTCTTGGCATCGCTGGCCTTCAGCGTCCTGTCGGCAGGCAGGTTCTCCATGACAACACTGTCGCCATCTTTCTGGGGCCGCAACGTATATGCACCGTCCGACGTGGTGACCGTAACAGAGTTCACGTCTTCGGCCTTGATCGCGAGAAGCTCTGCCTTGAGGTACTCCATCGGCGTCGCGCGGAACCCCGGAGCGCTGTCGGTCACGTACACGTCGTCACTGCCGGCCATTCGGACGTAGGCGCCTTGGCCGCTCTCCTGTGACTTACCGACAATAACACCCGTCCAGAGGGAACCATCGGACTTGAAGAACTTCACGATACTGCGTCCGTTCTCATCCGTAATCTCGAGGTCCTCTTGATTCTTGGGGTTGCTCGTGTAAAGCTGCGACTTCTTGATATCGAGACACTTTGAAATCAGATCGTTGATCTGCTTGGGATCGGCCGGATAGTCGGCCTTGTTGACAACCACGAAGCGGCCGTCCTTCTTGGCGATCTTGACAGCGTCGTCGCCCTGCCCAACGGTGATGCTGTCAATCGCACCTGTGTCCAGACCCGGAATGAGATAGGTGGGACCGGACGGCTTGACTCTCGAAGGACTCGACAGGTGCGACTGGAACACCGCCCACATCACCATAACTGCTGCCACCACGGCCAAGATGCCAAGATTCCGGTTATTCATTCACGTTACCCCTTCGCTATTGATTAGTGATAATTGACAGGTGATGATCGACGATGAGCGATCAATAATCATTCATCAATAGTCAATGTCATGCGTCACTTGCATGACTGATATAGTGCCGTCTGCGAACGGCGCGCCAGATGCCCAGGAGTACGGCAATCACCATAATCACTCCGGGAACGGCGGCCATATTCAACCGGCGCAGCGAGTTGCCCAGTTGCTCGATGCGGTCTCGCCGTTTGGCCTGGACCGCGCGGAGTAGCCGCTGCGCCTCGTAGATCTTCAGCTCCAACTCATGCTTCTTCTCAATGATGGTATCGCCCAGCACGTCCTGCTGATCCTCGTTCGTATCGTTGGCCAGAGATTGCAGTTTCTGATTGAAGCCTGAGATCTGGGCGTTGATCACGGCAATCTCGTTGGCCGTTTCTTCCTCAGCCTCCTGTTTGATCTTCTCCACCACCACGAAAGGACGCGTGTAGTTGCCTCGGGAACGAATGGAGATCAGATCGCCGGAGCCGCTAATCTCTTCAATGGCATTAACGAGCAAAGCGCTGTTGTCACCGGCGGTGGCCGGGCCAAAGAACGTGTTCGAATAGGCCAACTGGTCCCAGAGGAAGTCCACATCGGAGAAGACCACCACGGCACAGTCTTCCGATGCCTCCGTCAGACCTGTAACATGCCTGGTCACCGTGGTCGGCGCGTTGGGATCGTCCTCGTCGGCTTGAGCATCTACCTCAATCTCGATGCCCTCGGGGAAGCTGCTCTGGAACCGCCCTGTCACAAGGTAGCCCATCGTCACGGGTTGGGTGCCGTCGACAAATCTGCCCATGAGCGTACTCGGATCGGGGAACATCAGTTCATACGAGCTGCTCACCGTCCAACTGTTGCCCTGTGAGGTCGTCGAGATCAGCGGCGTCCGCACAATTGCCGGCGTGTCCTGGGTCTGGCCGTTGTCGCCCGTCTGGTTCGGGTCGGCGGGCGCGACCTTCTGGCCCACGGCCGTTTCCTTCAAGACCCCCGCGAACAAGACCCGGACAAAGTTGAGGTCCGCCGTACCAACCGCATCTTCGTTGAAGCACGGCGGCTTCAGCCCCAGGAATCCCATGATCGGCTCCTGCCTCTGGTTGGGACTTAGCGAGGCGGCCAGAAGCAGCGATCTGTCGCCCGCGAACGTGTTGGCGGGCATCTCCAGTCCCCACGTACGGAACAATCGGCCCAGGTCCGAACTCTGTTTCTGCACCGTCATCTGCATCGGGTTTCGCTGCTGTCGATCGGCAATGCAGTGGGGGTCCACGCATATGATCGTCCGACCGCCCTTCAGGATGAACTGATCGATGGCAAACTGGGTCTGCTCGGGCAGGTCCTTCGGGTGAATGACCACCAGGACATCCACATCATTGATATCGTTGACGTCGACCGGAACCTCTGTCACCTCGAACTTCTGACGCAGTTGTCTGACAATCGTCCACGGCGGCGTGGGCTGCTGGTTCTGCGCCTGCATCATCTGGGCCATGTACGGAGTCACGTCCTGCCCCATCACCGGCAAAGAACTCATGACGCCGATGCGTCTCTTCTGCCGGGTGATCGCCGTGTCGATGAGGTAGCTGATATCGTACTCGACGAACCGCTGTCGGTCCGGCGAGAAGACCTTGATCACCTTATCGACGCCAAACTGTGTCTGCACGACCAAGCCGAAGAAGAAGCTCTCTTCCTGCGAAATGGGAAACCGTTGCAGACCGTATCGCAGGGCCTCTTCTTCCTCGTCGGAGAAAGGTCGGGGATCGATCACTTCCAGTTTCACCATGCCGCCGGAGGCCGCAACGTACTCTTCCAGCAGGGCTTTGACGTACTCATAGTAGTCATTGAAGAAGCGAATCTGATCGGAGGCTTTCATCGCCGCAGTCTTGGCATAGAAGAGCTTGGCCTTGATCGGCTGATTGAGCCTGCTCAGGATGGCCCGGGTCCCATCGGACAGCGTGTATAGCTTCCGTTCGGTGACGTCGAACTTCCATCGTCTTCCGAGATTCTGGCTGATCGTGATGCCGCTGAAGGCAATGACCAAAACCAGGGCAGCACCGATAATCGCTCGTATGGTTCGGCTCATTAGCTGGCCTTCCTTTCATCCAAAATGACTGCACACGCCGCAACCCAACCCGCGATCAAGAAAATGAAATAGGCCAGGTCTTTGAACTGCACGACACCTTGCTGCATAGCATCGAAGTGGGTTTGGAGGCTCATCCCCTCCACCGCCGAGACCAATCCGGCCGGCAGAAGCGTCGAGAGGTAATTCAATGTCGTCGGCATACCCGCGTAGACCAGAATGGCACAGGCCAGCACGGAGAGCACGAAGGCAATCACCTGGTTCTTGCTCAGCGCCGAGAAGAAACAGCCAACCGCGAGAAAGCCCCCCGCCATCAGGAAACTGCCCAGGTAACCGGTGACAATCAGCCCGACATCGGGATGGCCCAGGTAGAACACCGTAATGACCATCGGGAACGTCAATGCCAAGGCAATGCCGAGGAAGAACCACGCCGCCAGGAACTTGCCCAGGACCGCCTGAGTGATCGTAATGGGAAGCGTAAACAGAAGCTCGATGGAACCGACCTTGCGTTCCTCGGCCCAGAGCCGCATGGCCGTTGCGGGCACCATGAAGATAAACAGCAACGGCATATTCATGAAGAAGGCACGCAGGTCCGCCTGCCCCGCTTCGTAGAAGCCCTGCTTGAAGGTCAGATAGCCCACGGCAGATAAGAAGATGACGAGAAAAACGTACGCAAGAGGCGTCGCGAAGTAGCTCTTCAACTCCCTCTTGAATACCGCCCTGAAACCATTCATCTGGCACCCCTTAAAGCACTGACGATTTACTATTTACGATTTGGCTTCATCGTCGCGCGGGATAACGCGAGCACCGCTCCGCCTCAATCGTAAATAACAAATAGTAAATAGTAAATTCAAGCAACCTTGCTCCTTGTGATCTTTCGGAAGACCTCCTCCAGGCTGGCGTGGTGCTTTTCCTTCAGCTCTTTCGGCGTCGAATCGACCAGGATCTTACCCCTGGCGATGATGATGGTCCGCGAGCAGATGGCCTCAACCTCTTCGAGGATATGGGTCGAGATGATGATGCACTTGTCCTTGGCCATGTCACCGATAAGCCTTCTGACCCCGTGCTTCTGATTCGGATCGAGGCCATCGGTCGGCTCGTCAAGAACGAGCACTTCCGGGTCGTGGATCAACGCCTGGGCCAACCCGACGCGACGTTTGTAGCCCTTGGAGAGCGTCTCGATGATCTGGTGGTACACCGAATCGATCGAGCACATGGGGACAATGCGATCCAGGGCGGCCCTGCGCTGGCGTCCGCGAATATCGTGTACGTCGCAGATGAACTTGAGGAACCCCCCCACCGTCATCTCGGGGTAAGCCGGAGAGCTCTCCGCGAGGTAGCCCAACGACCTGCGCACGCCGACCGAGTCGGTCAGAATGTCATGTCCGCACACGCGGGCGGTGCCGCCGTCAGGACGAATGAAACACGTCAGCATGCGCATCGTGGTGGTCTTGCCCGCCCCGTTGGGGCCGAGCAGCCCCAGCACTTGGCCCTTCTCGGCGCTGAAGGAGATGCCGTCAACAGCGACTACCGGCCCAAAACTGCGCCGAAGTTCTTTGACTTCAATCATATCCGTCTCCAAATACCCACCGCTCGTAGTGACGCCGCGAGGCGTTATCTTCAAATATGCCCTCGCGGGCACACTACAAACCCACTCACGAAAAACAAGCCCTATAGAGTTGCGAAAAAACCGGCAACAGTCAAGACCTACACCTCAAATTTTTCGTTCCGAGCAAGTACGACAGGATAGTCTGTAAGGGTAGCTACCCTTGACATGAGGCTATTATACGCCCATGCGGCGGGGTTTGTTCGCAGAGCAAGCTCTTTCCCGCGCGAAAATGCAGGCTGCCGTCCCGCGTTATCTGTCCCTCGAATCCGCGACGCCCACGTCCGGCGGCACAGCATCCGTCCAGTGATCCACGAGAATCACCAGGTCGGTGAGATCAACTTTGCAGTCGCCGTTGATGTCGCCGGCGATGATGGTCTCGCAGAGGGGTTCGCCGAAATAGGACTTGCTCGCCTCGGCGGTGCCGCCGTAGGCGCCCATGTTGATGCGCCCCCCGTTCGGGAACGGCTCAAGGCCAATGGGACTGTACGGATCGCCTGCGTCGATGCAAGGGCTGGTCACCTCATCGATCACCCAGCTCTCGCCGGCCGGATCCCAACGTCCGGCCTGACTCTTCAGGTGATACTCGCCATCAACCCAGACGTCATCGTTCGGATCGTCCGGCGTGCCGTTCGCGTCCCAATAGCCCGGATCGGCAAACAAAGGATCAATGTTGATATTGCCCTCTCCTGGCCAGCCGCCGTGAATATCACTGTACTCGACGCACACCGAAGAACCTTCAGCAATGCCAATCTCATCACCGCCATTCCAGAAGATCGAGTTGGTGATTGCCAGTGAGGCCACATATGGCCCGACGGCATAGCACGCCCGGCCGTGAGGAGCTACATTGCCGACGCAGGTGCAGGACGCGACGTCTAGACGTGCCGCGCGCAAAGCGATGGCCCCGCCTACCTCATCGGCCGCGTTGTTGACGAACCGACAATTTGCGATATCCGTGTTTACGTGGATATATATAGCGCCACCGGCCCTAGCGAAGTTCTTCGCGAACGTGCAGTCTTCGATGATGGGGGGACCTGCTGCAACATCTATCGCCCCGCCGATATCCTGCGCCGAGTTGCCAGTGAAGACACATCCTCTGATCGTGAACTCACAGTACGTTGGGGCATTGCGCCCGGCTTGCAGGCCCCCTCCCTTGTACGCCGCTGCATTGTCCGCAAACAGGCAATCGACGAACTCAGGCTGGCTGGTTGAGACGCGAGCTCCAGCACCTCGAGAAGCGGCGTTGCCCCTCACCGTGCAATTCCTGATGGATGGGCAACAGGGCCCATCGCTCCCGCGAAGAAGCAGCCCGGCGCCACACTGGGAAAAGACATTCCGCTCAGACCCCAACGCATTCCCCGAGCGGATAGTGACTCCATCCAGGACGGCGGACCTGGAGCAAGATATGGCTCTCACAACAGTATAGCTGTTTTCGGCCCGCGTAGGCTCGGTCAGTAGATCGCGTGGATCGACGACGGGGATGTCGTCGCCTGCCAGATCGCCGCTGAGGACGGTTTCGTATCGGGCAATGTCTCTGGCATTGGACTCCTGCGCACTGATACCCGCAAACCCTCCTCTGATAGCCACGCCGTCAAACAGAAGGAAGGTCGCCGCCCGATCGCCCGTGCCGTCGGGATGAGCCGAGCTTCGATCCGGCCGGTAGACGCCCTGGGCAACACGGATTTCCGTCGGCTGTTGCGCATTGTTTGCGTCAGCCAGGGCATCCTGGAGATAACCATAGGCATCGATCCAAGACGAACCATCACGAGCGCCCGTGGCGACGGGATCGACATAGATGATTCGCGCTTGGGCGGTTGCCCAGGCACCCGCCAGCAACACGCATGCAACTGCCACGATTCTGCATTTCATATTCCTGTTCATTCTTCGCTTCCTCCAATGAAAGAGCAATAATGACAGTTATTTGCGCACGTCTTCTTGCCAATGATCCACCAGAATGGCCAAATCGGTGAGATCGACCTTGCAGTCGCCGTTGATGTCGCCGGCGATGATGGTCTCGCAGAGGGGTTCGCCGAAATAGGACTTGCTCGCCTCGGCGGTGCCGCCGTAGGCACCCATGTTGATGCGCCCGCCATTGGGGAACGGCTCAAGCCCGATGGGACTGTACGGATCGCCAGCGTCGATGCAGGGGCTGGTCACGTCGTCTATCACCCACGCTTCGGTGGTCGGGTCCCAGCGGCCGCCCTGAGACTTGAGGTGATAGTCCCCCTCGACCCAGACGTCATCGTTTGGATCATCCGGCGTGCCGCTCGCGTCCCAATAGCCCGGATCGGCAAATAGCGGATCGACATCGAGATTGCCCTCCCCTGGCCAGCCACCCTGGACGTTGCAGTATGTCATGTTCATCCCCGTAATGGCACCGATGAAGATCTCGGCGTGACGCTCGTCACCCCCGTTCCAAGAAATCGTGTTGGTTATGGCCGCCATAGGCGCAAAACACACCAGGCCGAGGCCGGTCGGAGCCCTATTGCCGAAGAGGGTGCAGGACGTCAGGTTCAGCTCTGTTCCCTCGAAGTAGATCGCGCCCCCTGCTTCCTCGGCCACATTCTGGACGAAGCGACAGTTCACAATGTTCTCTTTGCGTTCGCTATAGAGGGCACCACCGAGGTCGGCCGTGTTGCCCACGAACGTGCAGTCCTCGATGATGGACGGAGACCCCCGATAGATCTCGATTGCGCCACCTCTTCCCGCCACTGCGTACTTGGGCAGACCCACGGCGGAGTTCCATGCGAATGTACAGCCTCTAATGACAAACTCGCCAGCCGCCATCGTATCGGCACGTGCCCAAGTCGCCACCATTGCACCTCCCCCGTAGGCTGCATTCCGCAGGAATGTGCAATCGATCAGTTCGGGCCGTGCGGTCTCATATACACAGACTGCGGCACCGCCATTAGCGGAATTGTCGAAAAAAGTGCAATTCCTTATGGACGGTCGGCATGGCTTGACAGCCTCCGGCAAGTATAGCCCGGCGCCACCACCCGTCCCTCCATCCGCTCTTCCGGCCCTGATCGTGAATCCGTCAAGCACCGCAGATCGCCCGCACGGTTCTGTTGTCACGATATGATAGACATTCTCGGCGCGCGTCGGTTCGGTCAGCAGGTCGCACGCGTCAACGACGGGGACATCATCCCCCGCCAGATCGCCACTGAGAACGGTTTCATACTTGGCAATGTCTCTGGCATTCGGGTTGGCTTCATCAACGCCAGCAAAACCTCCCTTGACAGCCACGCCGTCGAGCAGGCGAAAACTCGCTGTCCGATCCCCCGTGCCGTCGGGATGAGCCGAGCTTTGATCGGGCCGGTAAACGCCCTGGGCGACGCGAATCTCGTCGCCGGCCTGGGCTACCGCCAGAGCATCTTGAAGATGCACGAATGCATCGGTCCAGGAGGAACCGTCATTGGCGCCGCTAGCGTCGTTGTCTACGTAGATGACTGCCCGCTGTCCCGCCGCACATAGGCCTGCAACGAGGGCGTAGGCGGCCATCATCATCCGTCTCCTTCCCAACCTCTCCATTTTCCGCTCCCTTCGATATGAAGTTGTGAATATGGCGTTGCGCGGGCACACACCCATGCTGGATCGGCGCAGACCGCATCCCCTCCCTGGATCTCAGGACAATAGATCGTCAGATTGGAGGGTCTCCGCGTACATCGAACCCTTGCCATCTATTGGGCAATAGCTGTTGCGATTCGACGAAAGAACAGTTCAACGCGACCGCAAAGGGGGGCGGGTATAAAAGTGAAGTACGATATGATGACGAACCTGATTATGACAATTACTCTGCCCGCCTTTACATCTTGGCGCGCATTATACCACCGCAACGATGTTGCCGCAAAGGAATTCTCTCAGAATTTCCCCGAGAAAAGTCTATTTGCTTCGGGACAGCCGTCTGTGGCGGGAGACCATGATGCGCGAAGCTAAGTGTATCGTCATCTGCGCCGCAAGGCCGAGACAGACCATGCCGATGGCGAACCAGTACGGGGCGTATGGACCCACGTTCTTGCCTAGGTAGCCACCGGTGCCGGCGCCGACTGTGATGCCCAGCGATATGACCGTTTCATGGATGGCCATGCGAGCGGAACGGTTGCGACTGCCCGAGGTGCCGTAGTACAGGTGGGAGCTGTACGCAAACCCGAATCCCAGGCCCAGCACAATTGCGGACAAGAAGAACACCGGCAAGGTCCTGCCGAACACCATCATCAGCAAGGCAATCAGCAGCATCACCTGGGCCAGCATAATGGGGCCCGGCCTGAAATGCCAGAAGGCCCAGCGACCCGCACCGATCAGCATCAGGAAATTGCATAGCGCAAAGACGCCGAGATAGAGACCGAATTGCTTCTCGGAGAAACCCAGGGCCACGAAGAGCAATGCAAACTGAGATCGCGCGATCGCCTGAGAGGCCCAGGAACAGAACAAGGCGATCCTGGACATCCAGCGATAGTCGGCAAGCATCCGCAGGTCGTGCCCGTCTTCTATTCTCTTCTCGGGCGCAGCCGTCGCCGTCGGAGACAACGAATTGCTCCTCGCGATGGTCAGCAACACGAGGGACAGCCCAAAGCAGACAACCGACGCCACCATCGGCCACAGAGGATTCATCTCGACCAGCCACGCGCCAACCACCGGGCCAACGAGTCCCCCGCCGGACCAGGAACCGTTGTAGCATCCGAACCGCCGATTCAATTCCAGCCCCTCGAAACGGGCTGAAACCCAACTCATCAGGAAGGGCCAGTACAGCGCCATGGCCGCCCCGCCGAGACCTCCGGCAGCGATGATCGTCCAGATCCAGGCCAGCTTGCTTGCCGCCTCAGACCGGCCCGAGCCGAGAACGGCAAACACCATCACCACGGCCGCCGCCAGAGCCACGGCTGTCGCCAGGCGGGTGGCGCGTTTGGTGTCCATGTGGCCGAGCAGCGAGCCCGTCAGAATCAATGCCGCCATATAGCTGAAGCTGTTGAGCGCCAAGGCGTAGCCGACATGAGCCTGGGTGCCCCCGATGCCGCTGAGAACAAAAGGCATGGAGGTCCAGCAGACGCTCAGGCTCAGAGCCGTGCAGAACGCAGCGCCGTACAGGGGCCAAGCACGCCTCTCCGGGGCGATCACAGGTTTGTTCGTGTCTTCGGTCATTCTGTAGCGTTTTCCAAAGCGGGCGATTGTAGCACGAACTAACCATTTCGCCAGCAGATTCGCTACAGGTCGCGGAGGCCCCTGAAAAGCACGAGCCACCCTCCGCGGGTGGCTCGCGCTCAACTGGGTCTGCGCCAATTCTCAGCGGCTCACTTCTCGGTGCTCTCTTCCACCGGCGAGGCGCTCCCGGCGGGCGTGAAGGTGAAATGTCTTTTCTCGGCCTGCTCGCGAATGGCCTGTTTGGCGGCGGAGCCCAGGGTGTTGGTACCTTGCTGCTGCTTCTTCATCTCCTCCGCAATGAACTCGGCCCGCTGCCCATTGAGTTGCTGGATTTTCGTCTGTATCGCGGCTCGCTCTTTGGCCTTGGTCTCGACGTAGGTCTTTCGCTCGTCCGCATCCATCTTCTGCATACTCTCAGGCAGACCTTTTGTCTCGATCTGTCCCAGGTCAACCTGCTTGGCCTTGACGGCATCGACCAAGTCCCAGCCGGCATTGATGTAATTGCTCGATGATTTGGCGACGGACCGTTGGACCGCCGCTTCGGGAGAGGCCTGCACCGCATTCTTGTCCTGCACGGCCTGTCTCTCGCGCAAGGCCCGGCCCTGCTGACCGTAGGCGATGTAGGTCTGATTCAACTTGACTCCAAGCTCAGCGATCTCCTTGTCTTGCGGCGCGGGAATGTGTACGATTTGGCGGTTCTGATCGATATTGAGATACCGCCCGTCGGCAAGCACCGCGCCGTCCTTCCATTTGCCATCAATACCCTGCTGCTCGGCACCGCAGTGAATCGTGTTGACGAT
>CAYNQP010000017.1:0-3297 GCA_964399325.1 uncultured Pirellulales bacterium | reverse complement strand
CCTTCTCCACCGCCGCCTTGCACGCCTGGCGATAGTCCACAGGCCCTTGCGTAAACGGTTCGTTGCCGGCGATGAAGATCACCTTCAGGTCGTCAGGTGCGTTACTCCATTTCAGTCCCGCGGTGGCGTCCCGGATAACCCAGCCGCAGTACTCATCGCCGCCATTGGTCTTCAGGGCGAAGAGTTCTTCGGAGATCTTGTCCAGGTCTGTCGTCAGAGGCACGATCCGGCGAACGTAGCCGACCTCTGCGGCCAATAAACTCTTGCCGTACTCGTACAGGGCCACGTGGACCTCGGGTTGCCGGCCGTTCTGCCGGGCAAAGATGAATTCGTTGACCAGCGACCACAGTTCCACCCGCGCCTGGTCGATCAGGCCGGACATACTGCCACTGGTGTCCAGCAGGATCGCTATCTGCACCAAGGGCTTGTCGCCTAACCCCGAAATCTCCACAACCGGCGCGACTTCGACAGCCGACTCTCCGCGTTCAGCCGCAACCAAGACCGATCCACACCACATGGTTGCTGCTGCCACCAAACATGCAATCAAACTTGTCTGCTTCATCGGGTTCGCTCCTTTCATTATCGAATGATTCGTCAGCTTCCACTGGGGGCCTTGATGAGCACCGGTTCACCATCGACCATCAGAAGAATGTCACCGGCCAGGGCAATACTGCCTTGGCGGTTCTCCCGGGCGAGTCTATCCGCCAGATCGAAATACTCCCGCGATCCGAACTCGATGACCCGCGTCGGAGTGACATCGTTCTCCTGCTCCACGAGCCGGCTGTCTATCCAGCGGCCCTTGCGGTGGTAGTACGCCTGATCGTTGATCTGCTGCACGCTGCTGATGGAGACCTCATTGAGATACTCGTCGTGGAAAGTGTTCCTCGCATTGAGCTGGCTCTGGGATTTCTGGCGGATGCTGTTGAGACTCTGGTTGACCCCGCCCATGCCCGAGCGGACCCGGATGGCTCTGTCCGAGAGCCTCTCGGCGGCCTCCCGCCGCACATCGGCGCCGTGGCCGAGGTCGGTGCCCTCTCGGGCGAGAAAGGCAGTGTACTCGGTCAGAATGCCGAATTCCGTCGATAGCCTCACGATCTCGTCGGTCAACTCCTTGACCTTGGGATCGCCTGTCGAGGTGGAGGGGTCCGCCCCCATCTGCCGGACCGCGTCGATCAGCTCAGCAATCTTGCGGCTGGCCCAGAGTCGCGGCACAAACCCGTTCTTGGCGCTGGCCTTGTCGAAATCGAACCCGAACTTGAAGGTCCGCTCGCGGCCGAAGTAATCGCCTTTGAGCTTGAACGTGAGCGGCTCGTCGCCGACGTATTGACCCAGCAGAACCAGTCGGTCCCCCTCGAACAAATCGGGCAGCTTCTCGGGCAGGATATCGCGCGTCCGGCCCAGCGCGGCGTGCCCTTCGCGATCGGCAACACGCAATTCCGGGGCGGCCAAGACCGGGCCGGTCAATCGCTTGAAAACGTTGCCCACCTTGACCTCGACATCCTCATCGGGCAAGACGAACTCTGCGCGGGCACGAGATTCGCCGGCGATCTTCTCCAGGAGAGCCGCGTTCACATCGAACCCTACTCCAAATGTGAAGACGCGCCGCTCGTGCGGATTCGACTTGGTGACCAGGTCGCGGATCGCTATCTCGGAGGTCTGCCCCACGGTGGGAAGACCGTCGGTGAGAAACAGGACGATCGGCAGCGCCCCGGCCGTCGGCTTCTGGTTCAGTGCCACCGTCAATGCCTCGTGAATATTGGTTCCGCCGGTGGCGGTTATGCCGTCGATGTAGCGCCGGGCAGCTTGCTCGGTCCGGCTGGTCTTTCTAACAGGCTCTTCCGAAAACCGCTGCACGGTGTTGCTGTAGATAATGATGTTGAACGATTCGCCCTCCCGCAGTCCGGCGAGAATCTGCAACGCCGCCTCCTTGGCCTGCTCGATCTTCTCGTTTCTCATACTGCCCGAGCGGTCGATCACAAGCGTCACTTCCCGGTTGACCACCGCTGCCTCCTGGACCTGCGTCATCTCGGCGGGCAGTCCGGCCAGAAGGAGGAAATAGCCCCCGCCGACCCTGCGGTCCGGATAGGCAAACATCGATGCCGTGACCCCGTCGGATTGGAGCAGATAGGACAAGCGAAATGGCCCCGGCTCCTTGCAGGCATCCACCGTCAGCTTCACGGACAACTGCCTGTCGCTGCGCCGCTCGATCTCGAGCTTGTGGCTGGCCGAGTAGACCGTAGAGATAGGATGCTTGGCCTTGATCGTGGCCGTCACCTGCCACGGCACGCCATATCGCAGCGATTCGGTCCGAGGCAGAATGTAGTCCACGCGATTGCCGTCGACCTCCAGGAGATGCTCGTAGGTCAAACGCACCTTCTGCTTGCCGTGAGGTTCGACCGGAAAGACGCTCGAACGAATCAGATTGTAGCCGACAAATTCCACGAGGGCCGGATCGCGAATCGTGGCGACAAGTCCCTCGTAGATGCGCCTGGCCTCATCGCGGGGCAGGACCTCGGCCGTGATGGGTCCGTGCGGACCGTCATAGGCGAAGCCACGCACCACCGCCCCATCCGGCACGGGGACAATGAGTTCCGCCTCCTGCCTGCGGTTGGTCCCGTTCGCCAGATCGATCTCGATCGTCGTGGTGGCCATCGTCTCGACGATATCGACCAGCACGCCGACCTTCGTGATCTCGATGGCGCCCTGTCGCTCGGGAGCGAACGCCCGGGCCCGGCCCTGCGGCACCAGCACGTTGGAGGCCAAGGGTCGCAAACCGATGTGGCGAAGCTGAGCTAGACTGTGGCCGGCCGGCAGGACCAACAAGAGGATCAATGCGACAACACGGGCCTGGAGTAATCTACGCATCATTCTGCCTCCTATATCGAGTCTTCGTATGATTGGTGTTCCTATATGTAATATAACGCACAAAGAAGGTCCGGTTTTGTAAATAGAACGTAAAAGGCCGGCCGACCGGATAATTCAGACGCCTCCGTAAAAAACGTGTAAAACCCACGTAAGAAGGCTCCTCCCGTTTCAATTGTCATCCTGAACGCAGTGAAGGATCTGGCCATCGCACAAGAGGTCCGTCTCAATCGCAGCCCAGATCCTTCGGCTTCGCCTCAGGATGACAAGGCGCGGTCGTGCCCCAAAAATCGTCCTCGTCTGGAATTCTTGTATACCCACCGGGAGGATTTAGGTGTGTAATAGGACGAAAGGTGATCACTTTTCACGCACGCGTGCACAATGGCAAACGAGAAACTGCTGATTCTGCGGTTCAAACGCGGTAGTCGCGAGGCT
>CAYNQP010000016.1:0-16207 GCA_964399325.1 uncultured Pirellulales bacterium | reverse complement strand
CCAGCTCCAAGCATCTGACATACTCTCGAAAAAACAGGAGGAACTGTCGGATGCAGATCAAGCTCCACGATCCCCAAGACCTGACATTCCTACAGCAGCAGAGCCGCCGGCAACGTGATGCCAAGCAGCGAGATCGCTACCGCCCTATTCTGTTGGCGCTCCAAGGTCACGATGCCCCAGCGGTCGCACGGGCCTTGGGACGCAGTCGAGCGTTCGTGCAACGCTGGGCGTACGCGTACCGGGATCATGGCCTGGAAGCCATTGCTCCCAAGCGGCAGACCGGTCGACCTCCCAACCTGTTGCCGGAGAAGGAAGCTCCGTTCAAAGAGCGTTTCCTGGCTGAACCCACCGAGGCCGATGGCGTCTGCACGCTACGGGCCAAGGATGCGCAGCGCATTCTGCGTGAGGAATTCGGGGTCGCGTATACCCTGGGCGGCGTCTACGATCTGCTCCATCGCTTGGGCTTCTCTTCCTTGGCGCCGCGTCCTCGGCATCGAAAGAATGATCCCGCTTCGATGCAGCAATGGCTGGACGACGCCCCCCTTTTGTCCAGAACGTCGCGGCGGCGCACCCCAGGCAAGAAGTTGAAGTCTGGTTCCAGGACGAAGCGCGGGTCGGCCAACAAGGAACCCTGACGCGGCGTTGGGCGTTGCGGGGATCCCGACCGACGGCGATCAAGCAGACCGAGTACGAGTGGCTCTATGTGTTCGCTGCGGTCAATCCCGTCACCGGGGACTCCTCAGCCCTATTGGTGCCGACGGTCAATACGGCGTACATGAACCATCATCTGCGTTTCATCAGCCAACAGGTCGGGCCCGAGGTCCAGGTGGTGTTGGTGCTGGACCAGGCCGCCTGGCATCTGTCCAAAGGCCTGCAGGTGCCGGAGAACATCACTCTGCTGCACCTGCCACCCTACAGCCCCCGAACTCAATCCGGTGGAGCGGCTGTGGGCTTATCTGCGCAGCCACCACCTGAGCAACCGCGCTTACGAGGACTACGATGACCTATTCGACAGTTGTGGTACCGCCTGGAATCAACTCACCCCCGAGCAACTCTGTTCGATCTGTCACACCAAGTGGATACCGCCTGCGAATTTATCCTAATCCGTATTACACAAGAGGACTGTTGTGATTCGAGTATGCTTACGCCTATTTATCGTTACTTTCGGCAGTAGTCGATGATGCGGGCGATTTCGCTGCGGAGGTCTTTGCGGGCGACGATCATGTCGAGGAAGCCGTGCTCAAGCATGAACTCGGCGGTCTGGAAGCCCTCGGGCAACTCCACTTTGATCGTCTCGGCGATCGTGCGCGGGCCGGCGAAGCCGATCAAGGCGCCGGGCTCGGCGATGATGACGTCGCCCAGCATGGCAAAACTGGCGGTCACGCCGCCGGTCGTCGGGTCGGTCAGGACGGAGATGAAAAGGCCCTTGGCGTCGTCGAGGTGGGCCAGGGCGGCCGAGGTCTTGGCCATCTGGCCCAGGGAGACGACCCCCTCGTGCATCCTGGCGCCGCCGGAGCAACTGACCACGACCAGCGGCAGCGACTCCTCAATGGCCATGTCCACGGCGACGCAGAACTTCTCGCCGACCACGGCCCCCATCGAGCCCATGAGGAAGTTTGGCTCCATGACGCCGAGGACAACGCCGCGACCTTTGATGAAGGCCTTGCCGATCTGGATGGCCTCCTTGGCCCCGGATTTCTTCTCGTCGACCACGATCCGCTCTTTGTAGGTCGTGCCGCGGAATTGGAAGCCAAGGGGGTCGTTCGAAGTCAGGTCCTCGAGCATCGGCTGGAAGGAGCCCTCGTCGGCCAGGTAGGCGATCCGGACCGGCGCCCCGATGCGAAAGTGGTGATTGCACTTGGGGCAGACGTTGAGGTCCTTCTCGACCGCGCTCTTGTAGAGCATGTGCTCGCAGCCAGGACACCTCACCCAGAGCCCCTCCGGCATCTCCTTGCGGGGCTTCAGCGAAAAACCGTTCCAGGTTGCCTTGGCTTTCTTTGTCATCGCTATGCGTCGTGCGTCGTGCGTACCGCGTCGAACGCCTCACATGACGCACGACGAAACGGATGTGGACACTATACCAGAAAACGGCGGAAATGGCTACGAGAACTTACCCGCAGGCCTTCCGGATGGCCTCGATGGCTACGACGCGGTCGGGCCGGCCGAAGATGGCGTTGCCGGCCACGAGCGTGTCGGCCCCGTAGGAGACCACGAGAGGCGCTGTCTCGGGGTCGATGCCCCCGTCAACCTCGATGCGGATGTCCGGACCGACGATTTCCCGCACGATAGCGATCTTTTCAGCCGCCTCGGGCATGAATTTCTGGCCCCCAAAACCGGGGTGGACGGTCATCACCAGGACCATTTCGCACCGCGGGGCGACCTTCTCAATGGCCTCAACCGGGGTCTCAGGGTTGAACGTGATCCCGGCCGTGCAGCCCAGGTCGTGGATCCTGTCGACGATCTTCTCGGGCTCGTCGGTCGCCTCGATGTGAAAGGTTATATGGTTGACGCCGGCCTTGGCGAAGGCCTCGATGTACCGGGCCGGCTCGCTGATCATCAGGTGGCTGTCGAAGACGAGCCGGCTGTGCTGGCGGAGCTTGGCCACGACCGGGGGCCCGATCGTGATATTGGGGACGAAATGCCCGTCCATGACATCGAGATGCACCATCTTGACGCCCGCCGACGCCACGACGGCCAGCTCATCCGCCAGCGTGGCGAAGTCCGCGCTGAGGATGGAAGGCGCTATCTCGATTGTCCCAGGTTTGGGCAGTCGCATGGGTCCGGGCCGTCGGCTTCTGCTATTTCTCGTCGAGGATTTCGAGGCAGACGAACTTCTTGCCTTCGAGGAACTCAAGTGAGGCGCCGCCACCGGTGGAGATATGACTGATCTTGTGCTCCAGCCCGAGCTTGGTCACGGCACTGGCGCTGTCGCCGCCGCCGATGATGCTCTTGGCGCCTTTGTCGGTCGCGTCGGCCACCGCCTGGGCGACGGCCTTGGTCCCCTCGTCGAACGGGGGCATTTCGAAGACACCCATCGGCCCATTCCAGACGATGGTCTTGGCACCGGCGAGCTTGGCGGCGAAGAGCTTCTGGCTCTCGGGTCCGATATCCAGTCCCTTCCAACCGGCCTCGATGTTGTCCCCAGCGAGCTTATTCTCTGCATTTTCCTTCAGTTCCTGAGCCACAACGGAGTCCTTGGGCAAGATGACCTCGCACCCGGCCTCCTTAGCGTGTTCGAGCATTTCGCCGGCCTTGTCGACAAAGTCGTCTTCACAGCGGCTGTCACCGATCTGCTTGCCTTGGGCCTTGAAGAAGGTGTAGGCCATGGCACCGCCGATCTCGATGGCATCGACCTTGCCGATCAGGTTCTCGATGACGCCGATCTTGTCCGAGACCTTGGCGCCGCCCAGGATCGCCACGAACGGATGCTCGGGGTCTTTCAGGGTGTCACCCAGGAACTTGAGCTCCTTTTCGATCAGGAAGCCAATCACGCGAGGCTTGCCCGCCATCACCACGGGAACCGTATACATCGAGGCGTTGTCCCGGTGGGCCGTGCCGAAGGCGTCATCCACGTAGACGTCGGCCATCTCCCCAAGCTGCTTGGCAAAGTCGTCCTTGGCCTGGCGGAGCTGAGCGTCTTCCTTGGCGGCCTTGTCCTTGATCGTCTCGGCCTTGTGGAATCGAAGGTTCTCCAAGAGCATGCAGTCGCCGCCCTTGAGGGCCTTGGCTTTCGCCTTGGGGTCCGCTCCGATGCAGTCCTCGGCGAACACCACGGTCTTGCCCAGCAGTTCGGACAACCTCTTGGCAACCGGCTTGAGGGTGTATTTCTCGTCCCGCTTGCCCTCGGGTCGCCCCAGATGGCTCATCAGGATCAGGGCGCCGCCGCGATCGAGGATGTTCTTGATGGTCGGCAGGGCCTTGACGATGCGGTCGTCGCTGGTGATGTTGCCCTCGTCATCCTGCGGCACATTGAAATCGCACCGCATCAGGACCATCTTGCCTTTGACATTGATGTCAGCAACCGTTTTCTTAGCCATAATTCTACCTAAAGCAAATCAGTTTCATGCTGTTTGACGGATCGAAGCGTTCACGTCCTTGTCACTTCGTCCATGATATCGACGGCCGGGTTGGCGTAGCCGCATCACGGCGTCACACTGGAATGGACGAGGCTGTTACACTATTGACTCCCACCGGCCCTGTCAAGCCAATTCCCATGGGAGGGAAGGGGGTCCCTTGCCTTACGAGGGACCCCCTCGTCCCGGCTAAATGCGATCTCATTGATCCTGTATGCTTCTGTTGATAAGATACTTTGCCACCACTTTATTCAAGTCGTCCTTGGTGGGGCTCTTGGCGGCGTGCGACCGGAGAATCTCCAAATCCGACTTCCAGACCACGTCCCCCGGGGCAAGCAGAAACACGCTGTCCGGCTCATAGGTGTTATGGAGCTGACCGTCCTTGTAATAATAGTGCATATCACACGTCTCGGTTGGATAGCCCCGCATGAGGGGCGGAATATCGTGGGGGATGAACCAGAGCTTGATCTCCCGCTCGGCATCTTCATGCGTTGCTGAGGCATGGATCAGATTGTCCAGCCGGTCGTCAATCTTCTTCCCCTCGGCATCTATGATGGGGACGACCGTTCCCAGGGCCCGCAGGCAGCCGGGCTTCTCCTCCCTGGCCTTGTGCGGATTCGTCGGGCCGGCCATCGCTCGCACAGTCTTCAACACGTCGGGCCCTTGATAGACAATCGCAATGACCCGCCGCTTCCAGCGGTCGGTGGGGTAATGAACGACCCCCATGATATAGTCCAGCAGGGCATCATAGAAGGCCTTGCCCCGGTGTTCTGCGTAGTGTTCTCCCGCCAGGAGCCTGTTGACATTGACGATCTTCGCGGCGGCGAAGCGCGAGCCGGTATGAAACTCCGACAACTGGGAAAGGATGAATCCGGTGACGGAATTCTTCAGGGCGTCCGGCTTGATGAGGACCAGGGTTTGTTCAAGCTGCTTTTTATCCACGAACGAGCTTCCTCACGAAAATGAACATACTTTTGTCGCCGCGTTTCCACCCGAGCCCATGGACAGTGAAGATACGGGATTCGGGAAAGAAAAAGCGCCGCGATCGTGGCCGACCGCGGCGCGACGGAAATCAGAATTACATCTTGGCCATCTTCTCCATCAGATCGACGCTGCGGTTCGAGTAACCCCATTCGTTGTCGTACCAGCTCACCACCTTGACCATGTTGCCGTTGACCAGGGTCAGAAGCGAATCGAAGATGCTGGAGAACGGATTGTTGACGATATCGCTGCTGACGATCGGCTCGTCGCAGTAGGCGAGAAAGCCCTTCATGGGGCCTTCGGCCGCTTTCTTCATCGCGGCGTTGATGGCATCGACCGAAGCCTCTTTCTTAACCTCCACCACCAGGTCCACCACGCTGCCCACGGGGACCGGGACGCGGAGGGCGAAACCGTGCAGCTTGCCGTCGAGTTCCGGGATGACCTGGCCGATGGCCTTGGCGGCGCCGGTACTCGTCGGGATGATGTTGGCCGCTGCGGCACGGGCCCGGCGCAGGTCGCTGTGGATCGTGTCCGCGACGCGCTGGTCGTTGGTATAGGCGTGGATCGTGGTCATCAGGCCTTTCTCGATGCCGAACGTGTCGTTGAGCACCTTGGCGATGGGGGCCAGGCAGTTCGTGGTGCAGCTCGCGTTGGAGACACACTTGACGTCCTTGGTCAGCACCTCGTCGTTGACGCCGAGCACGACCGTGGCGTCGATCTTGTCCTTGGCGGGGACGCTGAGCAGGACCTTGCTCGCTCCGGCCTTGAGGTGGTCGGCGTAGCCGCCTTTGGGGGACTCGGCATTGCGGAAGATGCCGGTCGATTCCAGCACGACCTTGACGCCCATCGCTTTCCAGGGCAGCTCGGCGGGGCTCCTTACGGCCAGGACCTTGATTTCCTTGCCGTCAATGACCAGCGCGCCCTCTTTGGCCTCCACGGTGCCTTTCCAGGGGCCCATGACGGTGTCATATTTGAACAGATGGGCAAGGCTCTTGGCGTCGGACAGGTCGTTGATGGCGACCAGTTCCAGCTCGCCTTTGCGTTGCATAATGATCCGCGCGACCGCTCTGCCGATCCGCCCGAAACCGTTGATTCCTACCTTTGTTGCCATCGATCTTCTCCTTTTGTCTTTATTCCTGCTGCGTTGAATGCGGTTGTTAGCCATTAGGGTACCTCCCTCCACGGGAGCGTACGAAACGAAGGGATTACTTTAGGGACCGCCCCCGGCCCTGTCAAGCATTTCTTCGGCGTCCCGAACCGGCCCAGAAGGGGCCCGCGAAGCGGTAAGTCTGGCTCGTCCTCGCCTATCCGGCGTCCGTCTGCTGCCCTCTGTCCTGGGCGGGGGCCTGCCGTACCTTTCGGCCGCCGCGACTTGGCGGGCGGTCGCAGAGGGCTATTTCTTCCCGCCGCTTCAAAGCTGGCGACTGGCCCTCGGACAAGGGGTTTGGCGGACTGGTTCTCGTCCTCTCACAGTTTCTCGAAGAAGCGGTGGACATCGTACCTCGCTTCGGCGGGCAGCTTGGCTCGCGCCTCTCGTGCTTCTTTCACAATGGGGTCAGGGTCCATGGCCTACGTCCACTGTTCTAGGTCGCGTGAGTCACGCGAAACGTAATAGCTGGGCACGGTTGTCTCAACATACAACGATGGTCTCATCGGCGTCCGTTCTCATTCTCCCGAGCAATCGTCTTCGCAGTGTCAGATGTCTCCTTGATCGAATCTCGGGAATTTCTCTTTCAACCGCTCGACAGTGGATCGCCATTTGGGCGAAGTGGGTTTGCAGACGGTGTTCTGGTTGCCAAACAGGCCGATGTCCTGTACGGCATTTTCCAGCGGTACGGTCTGTAGCCATTGGACGGGCACGAAGTACTCGCAACGTTCGGGGTCGTGCAGAAATTGGCGTTGATAGCTGCCGCGCTTGGCTACATCGAGAACAGGGAGTTCGCCCTCCGGTGTATTTACCTTGAAGACTGAGGCGGGCTGTGAGCGGCCAGTCGCGCGTCCGACGCCAACGAACCCGGAACCTGGCACCTTGACCCACACTCGGTCGCCAGATCTCAGGAGTTGCAGCGTCCTGCTATACCACGTACCACCACCGCCCGAGACAAACCCAAACTCTACCGCATCGGCCCACGACCGGGTTTCACCGGGGCCATAGGAGCAGTAGAATTCCCCGTTCCATGGTTCGCCAGGGGTGTTGGGCGTCCTGGCAGTGCTGACCTGGGCGCGCACGGGGTCGAGCAGCCAAGTGCGACTGAGCAGTTGCTCGCCTCCATCAGTGAAGACCTGAAAGCACGACACGTTGATCGGGATGTCCCGCTCACTCAGGTAGGCGACGATGCGCTCGGTACTCTCGTCGAGCGAGGCGGCCACAACGATGATCTGATGATTCTGGTTGAGTTCATCCTCGTCGAGCGCATACCCAAAGCGTTGGCGGAAATCCTCGGCCAGACTCTTACCCGGAGCGAAGCGCCCGTAGATGGCGGCGATGTCGTCGGCGTGGAGCCTTTCCACCCAGGAGGCGTAATCCAGGGCCTGCGCCACTACCTCACGCGGGGTGCGGTCGCGTTTTAGCTCAATTAGCACGAGCGAGGCGTCGGGTGCAATAGCGAGGAGGTCGATGCGTCCACCGAAACCCGTGTTCTCCTGCCGTCCGATGAGCATCCATTCATCGGAGAGTATACGTGGCGCGGCGATAATCATATCCTCCAGCAGATGCTCGTTGGCGAGGGAAGATTCGGACAGCGGTTGGGGCTGCGGGCCAACTCTCCAGAGAGTGGTTCGAATGGGCATGGTGCGCTTCCCTTCTCAAACGCGATAGGCTATCTTCCTCTAGACTGCGGCGCGTGGCTCTTGGCGTTCTGGATGATGATCTTGGGATCGGGGTTTTCTGTTAGGACCGGGAGGTTCTGCTCCTTCAGCAGTTCGACATGCTCTTTCATGCCCCATTTGGCCTTGTACAGGCAGTCTTCGACGGAGTGCCCGATCCCGGTAAAGCCTTCCAGATCGGGGGAATAGAAGCCGAAATAGTCCGGTTCGTCGGTGGCTTCGATCACTAATGAGTACGGCAGTTCAATCATCGCACTACTTCTCTGGTGATTGCGCCTGAGGCGCGACGATCTCGTCGCACAAACGGGCCAGGAGCGGGTCTTGAAGGACCTGCTCATGGGTTCGCTGACGCTTCTGCGCCCATGTCAGGGACCGATCCTCTTCATCGATTTGCGTTCGCCGCTCGCGCATCCATGCAACCGCATCAAATGTTTTTTTCATGGACCAATACCTCCTTTGGCGAGCGAATCTCTATCGGGTGGTAACCTTTCTCCAGGCTCACGGCATTGAACAGGCGTATCCGCCCGAGATTGACGATGTGTTTGAAGTTCCAACTCACGAGGACGTCGCAATTGCTCACCACCGCCAACGCTACATGCAGGGCATCCGACCTGCTACCCGGCCCAACGACGTGATGTTCCAGGTAGGCCTCCGCTAAGGCATTGGCTTCGTCGTCATCCGCCAGGATGATCCGGTGCTCCGGGGGTATCTCCAATGGTCGTTTGCGAACTGGCTCCGGGGCTCCCGCTAACTCACGGACGGTGTGTTCGGAAAGGACCATCACGTATTGGCCCTGAATGAAAAGTTGCCACAAGGCAAGACTGTCATCTGCAAACTCGACGTCTTCGCATCCCCCGACGACCGAGGCATCAACATAAATCGTCATCTTCTTCATCCGGGGGCTCATGGTCATAGTCTACGCTCCTTCTGGGCAGGCTGCAAGACCAAGCTGCCGGGAGTCGGATCAGCGTCTCCCGGCAAACGAAAGACCTGATCTGCGACTCGCTGGATGCCTTGCTCGCTTCCGCCACCGATGCCGTCAGCCTCCGCAGTCATTCGCCGGGGGTCAAGCCCGCGAAGCGGGTGCGGACGCTGTAGAGGGCCGAGCGGGCGGTGATGAACAGGGTCTTGCGATCCTTGCCGCCGAAGACCAGGCAGGTGGGGCGCTGGGGGACGTCGATGGCGTCGATTTGTTTACCGGCGGGATCGAAAACCAAAATCCGGCCGGCGGCGATGTAGACGTTGCCCCGGTCGTCGGCCGTGACGCCCTCGCCGCCTTCCTGGGCGAACAACGTCGGTTCGGAAAGCGTCCCGTCGGGGCCGATGCTGAAGGACCACGTCTTCAGTTCCACCTCGTTGGTGACGTAGAAACGTTGCCCCGCCATAGCGGGCGCCAAGGCGAAGGCACGCAGCACGTCGGCCATCTTGGTGCCCCAACTCGTGGCCCCGCGGGTGAAGTCCTGCCCGGCGGCAATGAAGGTTGTGCCGTCGGGGGAGACGTAGTGAGACGGCTTCTGCATCGTCGAGTCCCGCAGGAATCCTGAATCGCCCATCCAGCGATTCACCGGCAAGACTGCCAGCATTCCGGGGCGCGCCGCCGCCGATTGGGCTTCGAGAGTGACGATCTCGCTGTCGGCGACATCAGGCCGGAAGGCCAGCACCGTCCCGTTGCCCTCGTACGCAACGACCAATAGGTTGCCGGCCTTGTCGAAGGCCAAATTGACGGGTTGCTGGGGTATGTCACGGACCTGCTCGGCCCGGCCCTCTTTCTGTGACCACTTGTAGATCTTGTGCTCGCGCGCGTCGGCGAAATAGACGTTGCCGGCGCCATCGACGGCAGCGCCGGCAATGTTCGAGAACCCGTCGGCGAGCTTCTCTACCTCGGCTCCCTCGGCCAGGACGGCCGAGCCCGATGCGGGCCGCGCTGGGACGGGACCGCCCGAAACGTCCAGCACGGCGTACTCAGGATCACGGACCTCGATATTGGCGGTGGCGTCGAAGATCGTGCTGTCGAACGAGACCTTGCTGTTGCTGTAGCAGTGGAGGTTGCGGAAGCGGATGTCACGGGAATCGCTGACCTTCGCCGCATGCGGGAACGGCACGAAGCAACTGATCACGCGATAGAAGAAGGTGTTGGCGAACAGGATGTTGCTCGAACCGTCGATCTCCAGCGGCAGGGCCTTGGGGCCTTCTTCTCGCTCTTCCTCGAATTGCAGCGCGTAGAAGCGCCAGTTGGAGGCGTTGCGGATGATCATCTCGTTGCTGACATGGTGTTCGAGGGACATCGCGTAGACCCGGCCGCTCGTGGATGTGTCGGAAATCTCCATGCCGCTGCTGGCGTAGGGGCTCGGTGTCCAGATGTCCTTGAAGGTCCCGCCGCCGCCATCGGTGACCCACAGGCTGGCGTGCTGGCTGCTCCAGGCGTCGCGATTGCCGAGTCTGCCGAAGCGACCTCGCTGCCCCGGGGCTCTGGTGCCGTGCCCGCCATGCAGGCGGACGTCGTTTACCATCGAATTCGCCCCGGCCATCCACTTGATGCCGACGGCGCGCGGATTAGTGGCGCCCGTATAGACGCCGATGCCTGTGATGATATTGGTCCCGCCTTGCGGGGCCTCGATGACAGGCTTGGGCGTGCCTGTCCCTTGGAACGCGGCTGTATCGTCCGGTAGATTGATCACGGTCGCGGACGGGTTGAGCCCGATCAGCACGGTGTCGGGCCTGAGTGCCAGCGTGTCACTGACGTGGTACCATCCCATCGGTAGGTAGAGCGTCCGGTGCTTCGCGATTGCCTCCTTGAGGGCCGCGGTGTCGTCGGTCTGGCCATCGCCGGTCACGCCCAGCGTCCGGACGTTGACCCAAGTGGCTCGGTCGGGAAGATCGGGGATGTCTGACTTGGCCGGCGTGGGCAGTTCCGTCACGTCGTGGGCGATTGCGGTGGTCTTGATTTGCCGCTCGGCGCCTAGGCCCGTGATGTGCAGCCCATGGGAGAACTGCTCAACCACGTAGGCGGGCCCAACCCCTGCGACCGTCTTGCCGCTCTGGCGGAACTTGGCGAGGACCGGGACCTCCTTGCAGACGACGTTCTGGAGGTTTATCTGCGTCCGGGCGCTGTGCTCATTGCTGACGACCAGCGCCGGGCCCGTGACGTTCTCAAGACGGGCGTCACTGAGCCAAAGCTCGTCCGGTTTATCAGGCACGATAGAGACGGCCGTGGGGACGTTCTTGAACTGAGGGCGCACCACGGCAAGTCCGGCCTCGTCGCAACTGATGGCCGCGGCGCTTTGTCCCTCGAACGTGCAGTCGATGACCAGGATAGGCCATCCGGGAGCGGACCTTCGGGAGATGATGCCGTACTGACCGCCGTGGAAGTGGAGGTCTTCAACCTCGTTGCCGATATCCTTCAGGCCCGCCCGGGCCGAACCGAGCCGGAAGTCCATGTGAGACAGATAGCTGTGCTGCGCCACGTGAAAACGGACGCCGATGGCCGCTGGGTTGCCCGGTCCGATCTCGATATCGATGTTGCTCATCGCGCAGTAGAACGTGCCGGCCCCGCCGTCACGCGGCGGACCGCCGCCTCGGCCGCGCCCACCGGAGAAGAACAGCATGTATTGCTCGTCCCCCTCCTGGAACCCTGGCGTGTTCTCCCCCAGCGCCAAGACCGGCCGGCTCTCGCCATAGCCGATCAGGCGGACACCGGGCCAGACGTAGATGGTCTTGGTGAGCCGATAGGTTCCCTTTGGAACGAACAGCACCCCGGCGCCGGTGCTCGATGCGACCTTATCAATCGCCTGCTGCAGCGCGTCGGAATCGTCCCCCACGCCGTCGGCGTGTACGGGGAACTCCTCCTGCGTTAGATAGACCGCGGCCGGGTCGTCCAGGCGTTCTGTGTAGAATGATGCCCCGCTCGCAAGCCCTGGTGACAGAACGACACCTACAACGAAAAGCCAAGTCAGGAAGGATGTCCGAACCATTTCACGCCCTCGCACATAGCTGTTGATGGAAGATTCCATTGCCGTCGGGAGTTGATTACATCACGTCAGCGCGCACAATTCAACAGAAGAAGTGTCACTTCGTGGGACACCTTGACCATTCCGTGGTGGAGGGCGGGCATAGCCTACCCCACAAGACGGTCACTTTGCGGCCTTGGCCTTGCGGATGGGCTTTTCCTGGATGAAGCGGCTGATGTTGCGAATCGCCTGGCGCAGCCGCTGCTCGTTCTCCACCAAGGCGATGCGCATGTAGCCCTCGCCATTCTCGCCGAAGGCGCCGCCCGGAGAAATCGCCACCTCCGCATGCTCCATCAGGTCCATCGCGAAGTCGATCGTGCCCTTGCCGTGGAGGTGCTCGTCCGGCACGCGGGCCCAGACGAACATGCTGGCCCGCGGCTTGTCGACGCGCCAGCCGAGTCGCTCCAGGGCCTCGCAGACGACATCCCTGCGGGTGCGATAGACCTCGTTCTGGGCGATGATCGTGTCTTCGCAGTGCCTCATCGCGATAATGCCGGCGATCTGGAGGGCCTGGAAGATCCCGTAGTCGTAGTAGCCCTTGATCGTGGCGAGGTACTCGATCATCTGGCGGTTGCCGGCGACGAAGCCGATCCGGAAGCCCGCCATGTTGTAGGGCTTGCTCATCGTCGTGAACTCGACGCCGACGTCCTTGGCGCCCTTGGCCGAGAGAAAGCTGGGGGCCTTGTAGCCGTCAAAAACGGTCTCGCCGTAGGCGAAGTCGTGAATCACAGCGAACTTGAAGCGCCGGGCCAGATCGACCACCGTCTCGAAGAAGCCGTCGTCGATCGTCATGCTCGTCGGGTTGTGCGGGTAGTTCAGGATGAGCAGCTTGGGCTTGGGAAACAGGTGCTCGCAGACCATCGCAATGGTATCGAGGAACTTCTGGTCGTTGCCCAAGGGCACGGTGATGACGTTGCCGCCCGCCAGGACGACGCCGTAGTTGTGAATGGGGAAGGCCGGATCGGGGACGATCGCCGTGTCGCCCGGGCCCAGCATTGCCAGACACAGGTGGCTGAAACCCTCCTTGGAGCCGATGCAGGCCAGGACCTCGGTCTCGTGGTTCAGTTCGACGTTCCACTTCCGCGCGTATTTCTTGGCCATCTCCCGACGGAGATTCGTGATGCCCTTGGAGGCGCTGTACCGATGGTTGCGCGGGTCTTGGGCGGCCTCGCACAGCTTGTCGATCACGATCTGCGGGGCCCCGTCCGAGGGGTTGCCCATCCCCAGATCGATGATATCGGCGCCCTGCTGCCGCTTGGCGAGCTTGAGCGCGTTGAGGCGTCCAAATAGATAAGGCGGCAGACGCGTGATCCGTGCCGCCGGTTCAATCCTGTATTCTGTGTTGTCGTTGTTTTCCCACATTGTCGGAACCTGCATCGTCGTTTCTACATTGTCTGCTCTGGCACATCTGCCTTGCCCTGTGGCGCCCCAGGGTATGACCTGCCGGGGGCTCATGGCGTTCACAGCAGCCGCGTATCTTAACATTCTGTCCGCCATTTGCACAGCCTCACGTGTTTGGCCTGTCTCATTTTTCCTGAATTCACGCAGGGGACGGCGGCAAGGCACTTATTCGCCCGTGTTGGACACGACTCGAAAGCCTGCTACAGATTTCTTCGGTATGGACCGACTCTTCCCTACAGTGATTCCGGCGAAAAGACAGACCTTGGAATAGGAAAAATGAATAGTCCAGGAAAACCCTCTCTGTCCGCCTCCGTCATCCCGTATTGCCCCGCATTATGGCATTGCCTTCGCCAATTGCAGGAACAGGAGGTGGAGTCTTCCTGCCATATAGTCTATAATGCCACTTGGTGTACGGCCCTGTTGGGCGGCCCCCGTTGTCTTCGGTGAATCGCAACGCAGATAGGAAAAGGGTCCTTCATGAGACGACTTCTTCGACTTGCACTCGTCGTGGCACTGGTCATCGTATCGGCCACCGCCGGCGCGGCGGAAAAGGCAAAATACGTCTTCTTGTTCATCGGCGACGGGATGGCGACCACCCAGCGTGCGGCAACCGAGTTCTACCTGGGGGCAGTTGAGGGTGCCCGGGTCGGGGGGGTGCCCAAGAAGAAGCTTTGCATGAACACGTTTCCCGCCCAAGGCCTGACCAGCACGTATTCCATCAAGGATGTCATCACGGACTCGTCCGCGGCCGCCACGGCTCTGGCGTGCGGGTACAAGACCAACTCGGGCGTTGTTTGCATGAATGTGGCCTTGACCCATACGTACAAGACGATTGCCGAGATGGCCCGGGACGAGGGGATGCGTGTCGGGATTGTCTCGTCGGTGAGTATCGACCATGCCACGCCGGCCTGTTTCTATGCCCATGTCCCCAATCGCGACTCCTATTATGAAATCAGCACACAGCTTGTCGAAAGCGACTTCGACTACTTCGCCGGCGGACAGATGAAGGGCAACCGGGTAAGGACACGCAGGAGAAGACCGGACCTGATCGCTTATGCCCGGAGCAAAGGCTGGGTCATTGCCACGAATCGTGATGAACTGCTGGGACTGGCGCCGGGCCGGAAGGCGATTGCCTACACCACCTGCGATGCTGACGCTGCCATGAGCTACGCCCTGGATCGGGAGCCGAATGAAGTCACCCTCGTGGAGTTCACGCGCAAGGGGATTGAGTTGCTGTCCGGCGAGGAGGGATTCTTCATGATGGTTGAAGGGGGCAAGATCGACTGGGCCTGTCACGCCAACGATGCCGCGACAGCTATTGGAGAGATGATCGCCTTCGACAAGGCGATTGAAGAAGCCGTCCGCTTTGCCGAGAAGCACCCTGACGAGACCCTGATCGTTGTGACGGGCGACCATGAGTGCGGCGGTATGACCATTGGCTTTGCCGGCACGCACTACGACAGCTTTCCGGCTCGTATCGGTCGGCAGACCATGAGCTTCCTGAAATTCAACAGGCAAGTTCAGGCGTGGCGCCGAAACGGGACCCCGCTCGCTGAAGCGCTGCCGACGATCAAGGAAATCTTCGGCTTTGATAAGCTGAGCGCGTATGAGATATCACAGCTTGAAGCGGCCTACGCCCGCAGCATGCAACGATCGAGACAGCGCGTCAAGAACGACGAAACGTACTTGTGTTACGGTGATTACGAGCCGCTTACGGTCAAATGCACGCATCTGGTGGATCGCCAGGCGGGGCTGGGCTGGACCAGTTATTCTCACACCGGCGTGCCGGTGACAACGTCCGCCCGCGGCGTGGGGCAAGAGCGTTTCAACGGATACTACGAGAACACGGATATCTTCGATAAAATCCGGATTTCGATGCAACTCGAGGCGGACCCGCCCGCCCCTTTGCCGGTTGATGGCGGATCGGAAAACGACCCTTAGAATGAAACCGCGCGTCTTCATTCCTTCTCTGGTGGTTGCCTCCTTGTGCATCGCGCTGTGGTGGCTGCCGGCTTACCGCACCGGCGGAGGAACCAAAGCGGAGGCGTCCGAGAGCGAAATCACGACCGCCCTCGTTCTGGGCACGGAGAATGCAAACGTGGGTCAGTACGGCCTGGTTCGTCAAGGGGAGCAGGGCCTTGACCTGAGACTCCTGGGCGGCCGGTCGCGCGGGAAAACCGTCGAGGCCATGAACCTGCTGAAAGGCGACCTGGAGTTCGACCACTTCTGCCGCGTCGGCGAGAAGGTCCTGGTCACGGTCAACTACCGTCCGGACGGTGCGTATGCCTGGACACATCCGAGCGGTCCCTACCGACTGGGCGCGATCGCGTGGCTGACCGCCGCCTTCTTTCTGCTGCTTCTGCTCGTCTGCGGGTGGACCGGAGTCCGGGCGATCCTGTCGTTTGTCTTTGCCGCCCTTGTCATCTGGAAGGTCATGGTCCCCTTATTCATCGCCGGCGTCGATCCCGTCCCCGTCGCGTTGCTTCTGGTCGCGCTTCTCTCGACCGGTATCATGCTTCTGGTCGGCGGGGCCAACCGCAAAGGTGTCGTGGCCCTGCTCGGATGTTGCAGCGGCCTGATTGTCACCTGCATCCTGTCGCTCTGTCTTTCCGAGCCCTTTCATTTGCAGGGCGCCGTGCGTCCGTTCGCCAAGACGCTGCTGATGCGCTTTCCCGAGCTGAACATCACGCGTCTGTTCCTGGCAGGTATCTTCGTGGCAGCCAGCGGTGCGGTCATGGATCTGGCCATGGACGTTGCCGCGGCTATGGAAGAGATCAACCACAGGCGTCCCGGGCTGTCTCGGAGAGAACTGTTCTTCTCCGGCCTGCGTGTGGGCCGCTCCGTTGTCGGCACCATGACCACGACCCTGCTATTCGCCTACAGCGGTGGCTACGTGATGGCCATGATGTGGTTCATCGT
>CAYNQP010000015.1:0-16339 GCA_964399325.1 uncultured Pirellulales bacterium | reverse complement strand
GGCTTCGATAATCTGGGCAATCTGCACAGTCAGACCTTTCTGGCCGTGCAGCACGCATAGCGGTGACGCAATCTTCTCTTCGGCGTCGCAGATAGCCAACCCCGTACGCTTCGTGCCGTGGTCTATGGCCAGATACCTCATTCTGGTAGCAGCTTTCGCTCCGCTTCACGGAGACTCTACAGAAACTCCTCCCGCCCGTGCGACTCGATCAACGCCAGAAGCTCTTTCAGGCGTTCGGTTTGTCCGGCGCTGCAAACGAGCGTCGCATCAGGGGTGTGGGCGACAACGATGTTCTCGAGTCCGATCGCAGCAATCAAATGGCCTTTGTCTTCGGTAATGAAGATACTGTCCTTGCAGTCGAGCAGTTCGCTCGAACCGGCGACGACGATATTATCATTCTCATCAGATTCAATGATGTCAGCCAGGGCGGCAAATGAGCCCATGTCCAGCCAGCGGCAATCCAGCGGAATGACGTAGACTTGGTCAGCCTTCTCCATCACCGCGTAGTCAATGCTGATCTTGGGCAGCTTGAAGAACCACTCTTTGAGGGCCCCTTCCTGGTCGGAGGTATCCCATGCGGCGGCAATCCGCCGCAGAGGTTCACTGGTCTCAGGTGCAAACTTCTCCAGGTTCTTCAAGATCGTCCTGGCCTTCCAAACGAACATGCCCGAATTCCACAGGTACCGTCCGCTGTCGACGTACTTCTTGGCCGTATCCGGACCGGGTTTTTCCTTGAACGCTTCGACTTCGTATATCACCTCCTTGCACTTTGGGCATTCTCGAGGCTCGCCGCACTTGACATAACCGAGCTGTGTACTTGGGAAGCTCGGCTTGATGCCGAACGCAACCAGGACCTCCGGATTCTGGCCTACGTACTCGAAGGCGTCCCGCAGGGCATCCTGGAGCACTTCTGCCGGTTCGAGCACCTGATCGGCGGTGACCACTGCCATCGTGGCGTCCGGGTCGTACTTGGCCAGGATGGCGGCGGCCAGCCCGATCGCGCCGGCCGTATCTCTTACCGTCGGCTCAGCGATCACATTGCCGAACGGCAAGTTGGGGAGGTTCTCGCGCACCAAGTCGGCATAGCCGACATTGGTCAGGACTATGATATTGCGCATGTCGAAGACCGGAACAAGCCGCTCAAAGCAACGGCCCAGAAGCGTCTGCCCGTCCAGAAGCTTCAGCACCTGTTTGGGACGCTTCTGACGGCTCAGAGGCCAGAGCCTCTTGCCGGTTCCCCCGGCCATTATGACGGCGTAATTCATTCTGTCATCCTCCTGGCGGACTCCACGTACTTGTTGAATCAATGCCGAATGCGCTCGCGATCGACGGCTGAGGTAGGCAACTTACTACCCATCCGGACGCACCCGGCAACGACCCTGATCGCGGTGAAATTGTACCATGACCAGCCGAAAGCACAAGGCCGCCACGCAGCGTTCCGCAATTCCGCCTGTTCTTACTGCGTGTCCGGCCCCCACTCAGCCCAGGCGTACCGAGATGGGCGCTCTGGAACTCGCATCGAGGTTGAATTGTCCTGTCAAACGGCCTCGGCGGAACGGCACTTCCGCGCTGTAGCGACCGAGGAACCCTTCGAATGCCACAAAGCCGTTTGCGGCCGTCTGCACCTGCGTCCGGGTCCACCAGTTGTTCCTGATGAGGTTGTGAAGCTGTTGATAGGCAGGCTTCGGCGTCATGTCGTCGCGCAATAGGCCGGCAGGAGCACCTTTAAGGTGCTCCCGGATTCGCTTTCGGGCCTGCTCCAGTATGTCGCCATCGATTTCGGCCGGACGCGCCGCCGAGACACAGGGGGCCGCTCCCACTCCCGCCGATTTCAGGAAATGCCGTCGACTCAGATGCATGGGGTTCTCCCTTCAGAAGGCGGAGTGTGACGTACCTAAGGCCCTTTGTCGATAACGAACGACCGTGGCCAAGCCTCAAGGACTGAGGCCCTATTCCTTCTTAAGATTCGCAAACTGTAGCAGCAGTGACTTGGTCTGTCCAGTGTTGAACTGGACCGTGATGACGCTGCTGGCCCCCATATCGACAAACTTCTTAACGCGGCCGAGTCCGAAAGTCTTGTGGCGAACAAGCTGGCCGGGCACAAACTCGGAGGCGCTCTGTCTCGGGGCCTCAGGCTTCGAGACACTGTGCGTTCGCTCTTGCCGCCCACTCGCAGCAAACGAGCCGTCCTCTCGGTCGGACTCGTCGTCTCCGTGCGGGGCAAGACCGGCTCCAAGCTCGAACAGGAACGGCGAGGCTACGGTGCGCAGAAACTGTCCCCGGACGGTGCGGTACCGAGCATAGCTGATCTGCAGATTCGTCTTGGCCCGTGTTACACCGACAAAGAACAGACGGCGCTCCTCTTCGAGTTCCTCTGCGCTGCCGCTGCCCCGTTCGTGCGGGAGCAGGCCGTCTTCAAGCCCAATGATGAAGACGTGCTCGAACTCCAGTCCCTTGGCGGCGTGAAGCGTCATGAGAGCTACGCGCTCGCAGGCTGGGTCATAGGCATCGGTGTCACTGAAAAGGGAGATCTGCTGGAGGTAGTCTATGAGCGAAGGCTCGTCGGCCTGCTGGTCGTAGATGGCCGCCGCATTGATGAGTTCTGTCACGTTTTCCAGAGCATTCTGACCTTCCGCCCCCGCCCTCTTCAGTGACTCTTCAAGGCCCGATTCACGGAAGACGCGCTCGGCCAACGGCGCCACTTTACCCCCAGCCGCCTGCCGGAACGATTCCAGCATTTGAGCGAAGGCGGCTGATTTCACCTGGGCCCCCTTGTTCAGCGCTGTGATCTGGTCGGCCCGGGCCAGGGCCCGAGAAAGCGATATCCCGTTTCTCGTAGCGTAGTCCCGCGCGCGGTCGATTGTGACCTTCCCGATGCCGCGCGCCGGCGTATTGATGATTCGCACCAGCGCTACTTCGTCGGCCGGATTGGCCAGGACTTTCAGATACGCCAGGAGGTCGCGAATCTCCTTTCGGTTGTAGAACTCGACGCCGCGAACGATTTGATACGGCACCCTGTGACGAATGAATGCCTCCTCAAGGGCTCGGCTCATGGCGTTCACGCGATAGAAGACGGCAACGCTTCCGGCGCGAACGTTCTGGCCGAGCAAACTCCCAACCTGTCCGGCAACGGCATCGGCCTCTGCGGCCTCGTCTTCGTAACTCTCGACAATGACCTTGCCCGCGTCGGTTCGAACCGCGAGGAGGTTCTTCTCCTTTCGGTTTGCGTTGCGCGCGATCAGACTGTCGGCGGCTTTCAGGATGGCCGCCGTACTGCGGAAGTTTTCCTCCAACTTCACGACCACCGCCTGGGGCCAGTCCTTTTCAAACGCCAGGATGTTGCGAATGTCGGCTCCGCGCCAGCGATAGATCGACTGGTCGGGGTCGCCCGTGGCACAGATGTTGCCGTGCTGCAAGGCAAGGGCCTTGGCCAGTCGGTACTGAGCATGATTCGTGTCCTGGTACTCGTCGATAAGAAGATACTGGAAACGTCCAGCCAGTTCGCGACAGACAGCGGCGTCCTTCTCCAGGAGCAGCGCCGCTTTCATCAGGAGATCATCGAAATCCAGCCCGTTGCGGTGGGCCAGCAGTTGTTGATAGCGCGTGTAGACCTGCGCCAGCGTCCGCGAAAAAAAGTCCTCCGCCCTTTCTTGAAACGTCTCGGTATCGACCAGCGTGTTCTTCAAGGTGGATATGGCTTCGAGCATACGGGCCGGGGGAAAGTTGGTGCTGTCCAGATGGCAGTCCTTGATGGCCTCTTTGATGCATCGGCTCTGGTCGGCGGCGTCGTAAATGCTGAAATTGGGATGGATATCCGCCGCCACGGCATAGCGGCGGAGGATTCTCACGCATAGCGAGTGGAACGTGCTGAGATAAGCCCCCGACGAGGCGCCGAGTGCGACGGCACGCTGGCGCATTTCTTCGGCGGCCTTGTTGGTGAAGGTGATCGCACAGATGTTGTACGGCTTCACACCGGAGTCAATGAGGGCAGCGATCCGGTAGGTAATAACACGCGTCTTGCCGCTGCCGGGACCAGCCAGCACAAGCAGAGGGCCTTCGCGATGGGAAACGGCTTTCCTTTGTGACGGCGTCAGTTGTTCCAGAAGTGCCTCGCGCATGCCCTGACGAGCGTTCCCTATTGGGTTTCCTGAAGTTCCTGCATCTTCTGACGCAACTCTGCATCGGTCTGGTTCAATTGCTTGAGAAGCTCGGGCTTCTCCACCGCAACGCGATCCATCAAACCCTGGCGAACGTAGACCGGATAGGCGCCGCTACGGAGAAACTCGGTGATGGCGACATACTTCAGCACCCTCATTTCCGGCAGGTCGATCCTGAACTCATCCTCATGCGCGGCACGGTAGTAGTCATAGACCTGCTGGGCGAGCTGCTCCCTGCCGGCAGCGGCTTCGTCGTCGCGGATGGCATATAAGTAATAGCCGTCGGCAAGCAACGTGACGACCTGCTCTCGTGCGTCGTTGATGCCAAGGCTGTCGAGCTCGCTGCGGAAGCGGTTGATGACATATTGTTCCAGCGACACCTGGAACTCGGGAATCGGGTACTGCCGTCCCAATTCACGGTAGATCTTCATCGCTTCGCCTTTGAGACCGGCCTGGTAGAACGACAGCACTGCGTTCTTGAGCATGTTTCGGTGACCGTTCTGGAGCGACACGAGGGTCCCCGGGTCATCTTCGTATTCGGCGAAGATCCCCATGAGAGCCTTGTTGTACGAATGGAACATGCGTAGGTCGGGTCCCAGGAAGATGTCCTTGCGCCTTTGCGGTGCCGTCGATTCGGCCACCGAGCCGGCATCGGCAGGCAAACTGGTCGGTCCCTCGAGAATTACGATCTTGCCGTAGCGGAAGAGGTTCTGTAGGCTGTGCGCCACAATGCGTTCCGTGTTGGTCTTGACCAACTGGATGTCCGGGTCTTGGATGTCGGCTGCGACCTTGAGGCCTTTCACCGCCCAATAGATGGCGTGACTATCGGGATGACGCCAGTCCAAAGGAAAATGCCGGTTTGGATCGCCAAAGTCGATCGGCCCGTAGGTCTGGTTCATCTCCCGCATCAGAACCGGGTCCAGCTTCCAGGTGTACCGAAGCTGATAGGCCTTCGCAAAGATGTCGAACGTCTTTAGCGCTGTGGTCCCCCTGTACATGTCGACCACCTCAAGGGCAGCCGGTTTGAAGCGGTCGGGGGCTTGGCGCAACGAGAGGTACTGCTGCACGAACGCCTCTTCCGTCGTGAAAGCTTCGTCAGCCTTCTGCAAGGCCTCAACGAAGGGCACCACGTTCGGGTCAGCAACGATCCGGCTCCACTGCGCAGGGGCTCCTATCAGAGCATCGAAATAGGCGTTGTCTCCCCGGCCCAACCCGTTGTCATCGGAAAGCAACAGAGGTCCCATCGCCTCGGCCAATTGCAGCTTGTAGTACTTGTGGACGTCGTCGCCCACATCACCCAATTTGTGCTGAAAGATGCGCGCGAGCTCTCGGTAGAGCGCAATCGACTTGGGATTCGTTGAGATACCTTTGTCACGGAGCAGCTCATAACCGTTCTTGACCCATCGCCATCGTTGTTCAGGCTGCGAGGCTGGGATGGCCACTGAGATATTGTAGGCCATGTTCCAGGCATGGAATTCCCATACCGCGGGGAATCGAGGCTGTAGCGTCGTGATCCACTCGGCCAATTGCTCGGCATCGAAGAACTGGCCTTCTTCCTTCAGCTTGTCGGCTCGCATCCAGAGGATGTCTACGACCAGCCCGCGAAAGGCTCCCATCGCGACGGTGGCGAACGCCAAAGACGGCGGAGCATTCTCAAGTGGTGCGTTGACGACCAGGTTCATCTTCTGCCGCTGGGTGTTGATATAGTTCAGTTGGGCCCCTGAAACCCAGAACAGGCCGATGGCAACCGCCACGCAGGTCAGTATGATGACAGTGTCACGTGCACGCATATTTACTATCACACCTTTGGCGAGAGCACACGGAGACGGATTCTTCCTTCCGCATCCGCGGTCCTCAGCATCTCAACGGTATCAGATAATGATCTTGGCAAGCTCCCGAAAACTAAAGATGATAAGCCCCAGGATGAGCAGCAGTAGTGCTTTGATGCACACCATGAACAGGACGACTCGCGCCAGCAACGACCAGCTCAGAAGACGGGCCGGAACGAGAAACGCCGTCGGGTTGTACTGGTCAAACCGCGGTAGCAGTCGAACCAAGGCCCCAATCGAGTAGCTGTAGATCAGACCGACGTTGCGGCTGAGCAAATCGAACGATTCCAACATGAAGCCGCTGACGGTGCCTATGAAGAAAATCACCAGGCAGAACAGAACGGCCACGGGAAAAGATAAGAAACTCGCGGCCAGCACCCCCAGACAGGCCAGGAAGACGAGCCGACACAGGATCAGGAGCGTCGCTTTGATGAAGTTGCCGGTAAACGTGCCGGCCTTATAGAGCACTTCGAGACCGTCCTCAACAGGAAAGATCACAACGGTCTGGTTCCAACGCGGGTCGTTGACGAATCCGACGCCGAGATACCCATCATCAGCAATCACACGCGCAGGGACTTCGATTTCTCTGAATGTGCGGATCGGGTCTTTGCGGTCTTCGGGCCAGATTGGCGTCGTCGGGTCTTCGCCGTATCGAAGTGGACGCACGTCGCCAATCTGCCAGCGACCGTAGACCTCTCCGTCCGGGGGAGTGATCGAGACATCGTACTTGAATCGAATGAACAGGCTCTGGTTGGGATCGAGTGGCCTAACGTTCTCGAACTCCCACAGGAGCCCCTGCCCCACCTCCACCGCCTGCTTCTCCAACCGCTTGCGGGCCGTCAGGGTCTTGATAATCTCATCACGAGAGAACTTCGGATAGAAATCCTTCAACTGGTCGTTCTTCTCGAGTTTGTCGTACTGATCCTGGACTTCGTCGGTCACGTCGATCTCCGGCGGAATCAGGCTCGCGCGCGCCGTGTAGAACTCATTATCGACCTGCCAGACTTCCTCGTCGGATGCATTGAAGAAGTCCGGCATCAATGTCGTAACACTGTAGACGACGACGCCAAAGACGGTCAGGAGTCCGATGTCCAACACGATGACGCCGAGCAGCTTACCGAGAATCAACTGGTAGCGGCGGATCGGCTTCGTCACCACGGTGTAGATTTGCCGCTGTTCGATATCACTGGTGACTGTGTAGACAGACACGATGATCGTTAGCAGGCACAGCAGAAGACTGGTTAGAGACAGGCCGTAGCTCACGAACGTCTGAAGCCGGCCTTTGAGTGTTCCGTCTCCGGTGGCCGTCAGACCCATTACAGGCAACAGCACAAGGAGCAGGATAGCGAAGACTATCGCCACCTTCATCCGCAAGGCTTGGCGGATCGTATTCTTCGCGACGGCCCAGGTCCTACGCATCGCCGGAGTCTCCGTCCTGTGGCTGGGCCGGGTCCTGTGGTCTCTCGATCTCGACCTTGGGCGAGCGCCCCGTCAACGAGTCCAGCACGTCTTTCCGAACCTGCTGATCTTCGACCGGTTTGCTCCCCGGGGTCGGCGGCAGCTGAGTCTTCGATTGGCGGGCGGGCTCAACCCGTTCAGTTTGCGGAGGGGATTTGGGCTTGGTCAACTCGCCGAGCAGATCTTTGTCGAGCTGTGGTTCCGGCTTGGCCTCGGACCGATCAGCCTGCTCGGTCCGCGGTGACGGCATCGGTGTCTCGCGCGAAACCGGGGCCGAGACCAGTCTGTCCAGGATACTCTCGGCAGATTTCTCCGTAAGGAACTCGCCGATTTGGGTCGTACTGACGGCACCGCTGGTCGGTCGATCTTGCTGCTGGGCTTCGGTGACCGTATCGATGAAGAAGGTCTCGAGCCGCTCCATGGGAGTGGTGACTTCACACTCGGCGTGCTCGTCTTCGAGCATCTGTCTTATCCTGTTGACCGTCGTATCACTGAGGGCGCTCGTCATGATCTGGCACCTGTTCGTTTGCTGGAGCAAATCCCTGACCTGGCCCTCGGCCTGGACCCTGCCGCCGTAGAGAATGGCAATCCGATCGCAAACGTCTTCAACATCCGCCAGAAGATGACTGCACAACAAGATCGTCTTGCCTCGTTCGGCCAGCCTGAGGATTAGGTCTTTGATCTGACGCGTCCCGATTGGGTCCAGACCCGTGGTGGGCTCATCCAGGATCAGCAAATCGGGATCGTTGATCAGGGCCTGAGCCAAGCCGATCCGGCGGGCCATGCCCTTGGAGTAGGTCCCAACAGGTCGACGAGCCACGGCCTTGAGGCCCACCATCTCCAGCAGGGCTTCGATACGCATCTCGCGCACCTTGGGAGCCAGCCCGAAGAGCCTGCCGTAGAAATCCAATGTCTCGCGCGCGTTGAGGAACCTGTACAGATACGATTCTTCCGGCAGAAAGCCCACGCGGGCGCTCACTTTAGGGTCAGCCCCATGGCCGCCCAGTAAGAAAGCGTGCCCCTTCGTAGGATACAGCAACCCCAGAAGCATCTTGATCGTGGTGGTCTTGCCCGAACCATTGGGGCCCAGGAGGCCGAAAACCTCGTTGGTCCGAATCTGCAGCGTAAGGTCGTCCACGGCGTAAACCTTCGCGCGGCCCCACCAGTCGGAAAAGACCTTTGTCAGCGAAATTGTCTCTATGGCGTAGTCCATAACTCACTGCGTGCCGTTAAAGTAAATGTGAACTGCCGGAGAGAGTTCCAAGGTCCCTCCTCTTCTTCGTACACGATCACACCGTGTGCGTCTCATGGTCGAGATCCTCGCCCTGACGGACCAGCCGGGCGCTGTTGAAGACAACCACCAGCGAACTGGCGAAGTGCAGGAAGGCGGCGACTCCCGGCGGCACGAATTTCGACAATGAGATGCCGATGATGATGAAAGCCACGCCAAAGCCGAGGTTCTGATTGATCACGCGGCGTGTCCTGCGTGAAACCTGAACGAGGAATGGAATACGGCGCAGATTATCGTTCATCAAGGCAATCGAGGCCGAGTTGATGGCGACGTCGCTTCCGGCCGCACCCATCGCGATGCCCAGATCACCGGCGGCCAAGGCCGGGGCATCGTTGATGCCATCGCCCACCACAACGACGGTGTGACCGTCTTGCTTGATCTGCTCCACAATCGCCAGCTTGTCCTGAGGCAGACAATTGGCCTTGTAGTCGGTGCAACCCAACTCACCCGCGACACGATTGGCAACTTCACTTCGGTCTCCGGTTAGCATGGTCACCCGTTTGATCCCGAGATCGAGCAGTTCCTTGACGGCCCTTCGGGCTTCCGGACGTGTCTTATCTTGCAGACCGATCCAGCCCATGCACCGGGAGTTCTTCGCCACGTACAGCGTACTGAAACCCTGCTCTTCGTGCAGGGCGGGGTCCGAGACGCCACTGACGTCGATGTTGTTCTCTTGGAGAAACGTGTCCCGGCCGACCATGATCTCCGCGCCGTCGACCGTGGCGGTTACCCCTTTTCCAGGCGTTTCCTCGAAGTTCTCCGTGCCGGGCAGGGTCAGATTGGCATCCTTGGCCACTTCGTGAAGCGCTCGCGCGGCCGGGTGTTTGCTCATCTGCTCGGCGGCGGCCGCTTCGGCAAGCAACTCGGCGGGCTCCACTCCGTCGGCCGGCGTCAGCTTCGTGACATAGAGTCGCCCCGTGGTAACGGTGCCGGTCTTGTCGAAGACCAAGGCGGTCATCTTACCCGCAATCTCGAGATCGGCCACGTTCTTGACGAGGACACCCAATCTGGCCGCTGCCGAGATGGCGGCCACCATCGCCGTGGGGGTCGCCAGAATGATCGAACAGGGGCACGAGATAACCAGGATGGTAATGGCCTGATTGACATTTCGGGTGAAGAAGAGCACGATGGCCATGATCATCAGAATGGTCGGAACATACCATTTGATGTACCGGTCGATGATTCGCATGATGGGAATCTTCGTCTGCTCGGCCTGCACAATCAGCGACTGGACCTTGCCCAGAGTGGTATCTTGGCCGGCCTGGGTCACGCGAATATCCAGCACGCCCGTGAGGTTGCTTGTGCCAGCGAAGACCTGCATCCCCGGGACCTTGTCCACGGGTAGTGACTCACCCGTAATCGTTGCCTCGTTGACGGAACTGAGCCCGCTGCCCACTTCGCCGTCCGCGGCGATGTTGTCGCCCGGACGAACGCGAATGAGGTTCCCCGGCCGCAGGTCGCTAACCTTGACCTCTCGTTCAGTGCCGTCTTGGTCAATCAGGTTCGCGCTGGTGGGTGTCAGCTTGATAAGCGACTCGATCGAGGCGCGGGCCCCTAGCGCAGTTCGTGTCTCGACCAGTTCGCTGAGCAGCATGAAGAAACCGATGAGTCCGGCCGCCACGTACTGTCCGGTGGCAAAGGCGGCCACGATCCCCAGCGCCGCCAGCTCGTCCATGTGGGAGTGCCCCCGGACCAGGCTGATGATGGCATGAATGACAATCGGAGCGCCGAGCAACAGGGCCCCGAGCATGGCGAAGATCTCGGTGTTGAAGCTGTCAGCTCCGTAGAAGAATCGTCCGAGACCACTGTTGATCAGCAGGACGCCGCCGGCCAGCGTTCCCAACATGGCAATGCTGACGCGAAGCTGTTTGCCGCGCGTTTGTTCGACATCTAGGTCTTCCTGAAAGTGTAGGTGCTCGTGCGCCATAGTCTAATTCTCGTATCCACCGTTTCTGCTGGAGCCGCCGCTATCGGGGTGGGGCCGCTGCCGGGTTCGTTGTCTCCGTCGGTTGACTCTGTTTCGGTCCCAGTGTGTCGTCCCTGTTGACCAGGACTCTGATTTCCTGCCCCTTGGTCTGGCTCGAAGGCTGCAACACGAATTTCTCGTCGGCGTTGCGAAGCACTTGATCGATGGCATCCAGGTAGATCTGCTGGGCGACCAGTTCAGGCCGCTTGCGGTATTCCGGCAGGATGCTCTGCAGGTACTTGGCGTTTGCCTCAGCCGATGCCACGACCTCCGTGCGATACGTTCGGGCCTCAGCGATGGAGTTCTGCGCCCGGCCGGCAACCTGAGACCACAGGGCATCCATTTGCTCGTCGCTCATACTGTCGGCCAGCACCGCCCGGTACATCTCTTCCGCCACACGCCCCGCCGCATCATTGAGCGCGTCCTCCGCATACGTTTGTGCTTCACTGATCGCCTTGCCGCTATCCTGGCTGGCGGTGATGAAAGCCTGGAAGACGTCGTCGACCTGCTTGGGCCATAAGGCGCGCACCAGTTGAACCGAGGTTACCTGGATACCGCTCTCCATGTCGTCCAGTTTCTGCTGAACCAATTGTCGAACGTACTGAGGGATCGTATCCGTACTCTGCAGCGCCTGATCGATGCTATAGTGCGCCATGGCGTTTACCACCGCATCTTCCACCACGCCCTGGAGTAGAGGCGTGACCCACTTCTCCATGGAGTCGACATAGATCTGCCCGGGCTTGACGTCCTCGACAAAAACACTCGTGAAAAACTCCTCAACGTTGCCGATCTGGTAGACAATCTTCCACCTCGTATGGACGATGCTGTAATCGCTCGCCTCAGAGTCTGTGAGATTCGCCTGCGGCACCGACGGCCCCGGCGTATCCTGACTGCGCGTCAAACAGTACCCCTCAGTAAGGGGGTTGAGCTTCTCGGGCACAAGATTACGAGGCTTGGCGCCTTGACCGAGGATGTCTTCTGCGGTTTCCTTATACCAGAAAGTATCGACCCTCAGATTGATCTGTTTCGCGACGGGGATCTTGACGATCTCGTCAATCGGATAAGGAAAGATCCAGTGCGCGCCAGGATTGAGGACCCGCTCGTTCTCGCCTACGCCCTGGATTCTGCCGAAGCGCAGGACCAGCGCCTTCTCATTCGGCCCCACGGTCTTGAAGCCGGACGCGAGAAACGCAACAATCAGCACGATCATGATCACTTTCATAATGGCGAAGCTGACGCGCAACGCGTCTGAAAGCGACTTGCCGGCAGCATCCAGTTTCTCCGCCGGCTCCAAAGGCTCGTGCTCGTGGCTATGTCCGTGATCGTGTGTGTGTTTATGTTCCATATGTTCTCAGCCGGATTCTCAGTGCGATTGGACTATCGCTACGACTACTTCTTGGGCTCAAGTGAAGGCATTTCTCTGAGGTACTTGAAGGGTTCGGCATCTGCCGGAATGACAATGGTCGCGCGTTCTCTTAAGATCGTGAGCAGCGCCTCCAGATTGCGCAGGAACATCGCGAGTTCCGGCGCCTCTTCCAGCATCTCGTAGTATTTTGCCGCCTCCGCATCGCCGCGGCCCCGGATGGCCTTTCCGCGGGCCTCGGCCGCGGCCAGAAGCACGCTTCTCTTGTTGTTCGCTTCTGACTTTATCCTTTCCGCTTGGGCCTGTCCTTGTGAAACAGTGGCCACCGTGCGACGCTGACGATCGGCTTTCATCCTGTCGAACACACTCTTGGTCACGTCTTCACTGACTTTGAGCCGTTTGATACCGAGTGTCTTGATCTCGATGCCGTAGTCACGCCGTGCGGGGGCCTGAAGATCAGCCAGCATCTCCTCTTGGATCGCGCCCAGGGCGACCTTTTCAGGGTCACTGTTGACGAAATCGCCGAATGGATGCTGGCCCACGATCCTGTTCTGCGTGTCATTGATCTGGTCCCGCAGTTTGCCCTCGGCGTTTTCGATGGTCTTGACCGCGTTCAGGAACTTCAGCGGCTCGGCCACCCGCCAGACGACATACGTATTGACGATGATCGGTGTCGTCCCGCTGGTGGGAGTCTCACTAAGCCGATTGCCCTCCAAGACCCTCATCCGGGAATCGAATCGGTGCACCTGCTCGATGGGCGTGGGCCATTTCCAGGCCAGGCCGGGCTCGGTCTTCTCACGCACCGGCTTGCCGAACCGAGTGATAAAAACCGACTCGGTCTCTCGAACCTGATAGGTGACAAGGTATATGCCCATGATGATGAAAATGAGGGCGACCAATATGGGGATGGCGATGTTTTTCATTGTGAGCTGCTCTCCTGTGTACTGCCCATCACATCGAGAAGGCTGAGGTTGGGCTTTTCCTGAAGGTCCACGATGGTCACCTGGGTATCATTGGGGTCGGCGACCACGATATACTTGCGGATACCCGCAAGCGATTCTTCCAGGATCGCCAGCCGTTGCTGCCTGATGAAGATCTCCGGTGCGGCTTGGTAGGCCTTGAGCTGACCGGCAAAGCGCTCACCCGTGGCCTTCGCGATGGCTGCCTTCTCGTAGGCATAGCTCTGAGCCTCTGCGAGAATTCGGTAGATGTCACCTTGTGCCTGGGCAAACGCCTCGTCAAGCTGCTTGCCGAGGCGCTCGATATCGTCAGCGTTCTCTTGCGCCTGGGCTTCCTGATATTCGGCGGCCAGATCCGCCAATTCGTAGGCTTTGCTCACGGTACCGATCAGCGTGCTGAGCGTCCGGTTGCGATCGGCCTCGGCCCCCAGGACAAGGGCCTGTTTCAGTTGGATAGCCCCCACGACGGCTTCGTAATCGGGCGCGACCTCTGCGGGAGGATGAATGCCCTGCAAACCAACGAAGACGACTTCAATGCCAAGGTTCTGGTCGTCGGCGGCCTTTTGAATCCCTTCGAACAGGACTTCCTTGGCTCTGGCCCGCCCGGCCCCGAACAGACCTTCATCCGTATTCTCCTGTCCCGGTGTCATGCTATCGACTTCGACCTTGGAACTGGCGGTGAACCGGGTTAGCTCTTGATAGCAAAGACCTTCCAACAGCTTGGCGGGGTCGCTGTGGTTGTACACGTAGGCGTACAAATCCTTGATCCGGTACTGAACGGGGATGTTGGCCTTGACCAGGCCGACTGGAGGAGCGCCCTCGTCCGACTGCTGGCCGGGGTATTCGCTGGCCACCAGGAAACTCTGTTCCTCCTTATAGTGGGTCTGGCCCCACAAGAGCGAGGGCTCGGGAATCACGAGGCCCGTCTTAGGGTCGGTATTGGGAACGTACCCCACGTAGATCTCCCTGACTTCCTTCGTGGGATGTTTGCGGGCAATGTCGATGGGCCAAGGCAGTTTGAGGTGGATACCCGGTTTGGCGTCCCGGACCTGGTTGTTCTTCGCCAGAGGGTTGCCGAAACGCTCGATAATAGCCTCCTCGTCCGGCCCCACCACCACAATGCAACTGGCCAGATACAGCGTCACGGCTGAGAACAGGATCAGCGGCACAATGGCTTTCTCCAGGAGTTTGTAGAACCAAGTCTGGGAAACCTCAAAGCCGAACTGGTAGTCGATCGCAGCCGCGGCGCTGCGAAACAAGCCACCGGGCTCATTGATAACACCGAGCAGCCGACTGTCAAAGGCGGTCCGGCTGTATTGACCCTTGAGACGCGGCCGGTAGATGTCCAGGATAACGTTGAGCGTCGTTTCGACACCAAGGACGATCAGGAGAACGGGAATGACGTAGCCGACGATACGCACCGGAGCGCGGTACTGGAAATGAATTGCGGCCAAGCTTATGGCCATCGCGAAGCAGATAAGCGCCACACCCAGCAGGTAACTACCTCCGGCCCGCAACGGCTTCCATTTCGGCTCGGCCGACATGCCTGTCGCGTACCGTGACAAGAGGAAGCTGACAAAGGCCACCGCCATCATGACGATAGCGCAGACCAAGGGCTGCTGCGTCTCGACGCTTGCAGTAGAGGACAGGCCTCCGAGCAGGTGCAGGCCCAACGCGATTTCGTACGCGGCGACGACGACGGCGAAGACGGGAACAAACCACTTCTCGACCATTTCAAGCCGCCGTTGAGCGGCCGCCATCAGCGTGGCACGTTCCCCCTGACCCTCGAAGATCGCAGAGGTATTCTTCGCACCGGCAAGCTGGCTCATGTCCAGCCGTTCCTGTTCAGCCAGACTCCGCTGATGGAATTGAATGGCCAGAACCAGCCAGATCAACGCGGCCGCCAGAATCTGCCAGCCGACCGCCGAAACCGCGATGAAACCGCTCCACCGGCCTAGGAAGAACGCGACGCCGAAAAAGATCAGACTCGATACAAGTGATGCCCAGGCCACGTGCTCGGGGCGTTTTGACGAAGTTGTCATGCCTAATCTAAGCTCCCGACTGCGAACAAAAACCTGCCAGTCCAGTATCTATTGAATGCAGACCCAAATCCTTTACAGACAACAGGCCAGGCACTATAACACTAAAGACCTACGTCGTGTAGTGACAACCCTGAAAAAATGTGACATGACCTACTGTCTCCTTGACGGTATCGTTTGTGGCTCTAAGGCACTCGGATGAATGATGCGTAAACTGATTACAATTGCAAAGAACACATTTGTCGAAACACTGAGACAGCCAATATACGCCATCATTATCGTCGCGGCCCTGCTACTGTTCTTGCTGAGCCCATCGTTAGCCATGTATACAATGGATGACGACAACAAACTCCTGCGTGAGATAGGCCTATCTACGCTCTTCCTGACCAGCTTGTTCGTGGCAATCTTCTCGGCGTCCGGGGCGGTTGCGATGGAACTGGAAAGCAAGACGATTATGACCGTGTTGACCAAACCCGTCCAACGTCCGATATTTATATTGGCCAAGTTTATCGGTGTCGTCGGGGCGGTGGGCTTGGCCCACTACATCTGCACCGTAGCCCTTCTCATGGCGATTCGCCACGGTGTTCTGGAGTCTGCGGGTGATACACATGACTGGACGGTGATCGGTGCCGCAACCACAATTGTGGTTCTGGCGGTCCTGCTCAGCGCGTTCTTCAACTACGCCTATGACTGGAAGTTTTCATCAACGGCCATCGTTGCGGCCGCGGTTCTGGCCACCTTTGCGATGGTTTTTCTGGTATTCATGGATCGGGACTGGCAATTCAACCCGGCCAAAAACGGAATCAACAGGCTCGATGTGGCCGGCTCGGTCCTGCTGTTCATGGGTGCAGTCATTATTGCGGCCTTGGCGGTGGCCCTTTCGTCGCGTTTCAACACCGTGGTGACCCTTTCGGCCTGTATCGGCGTGTTCCTCCTGGGCTTGGTGAGCGACTATGTTTTCGGGCGCTTGGCCGAGGTGTATGCATGGGCTCAGGTGGGCCGCTCTCTCGTTCCCAACCTGCAGGTCTTCTGGATATCCGATGCGATCTACGAGGGCAGTGTGGTTCCGCTGAAGTACATTCTCATCAGCGGTCTGTACGCGGCAAGCTATGCGACAGCCATTCTGGCACTAGCAGTGGCACTATTCCAGAAACGGCAGGTTGGCTGAGCGCGCCCCTGCTGAGGCCGCAGGTTCGTCCAGCAGCGTCTTGGCGACCGCGACCTCATCACATTCCTGCTGCTTCGGACATCGGGCACAATCGCTCCAGACCTTCATC
>CAYNQP010000014.1:6854-16401 GCA_964399325.1 uncultured Pirellulales bacterium | reverse complement strand
CTGCCAGAGCGAATCGTCGAAGCCGGTCTCCTTCCAGGCCTCGGGCGGATCGCTGGGCGGCTCAGCGCCGGGAAGGAATCGCCATGTCTCGCCCGGCACGACGAACTGGGTCCCTCCCGAACCCAATTGTATCGTCATCGACAGCGCCAGGCCAGGAACGAGGGCAAGGCCGAACAATACCCAGACAACGAAACCAGCACCCAAATGCTTCATGACAGCATCCTCCGTGGAGACGCAAAATATTGCGTCTCTACAACAGCGGTTGACGCTGAACGCAACCGCCCAACGATATACGAGACACTTAGACTACCCTTCTTCTGCCGCTCTTTCAAGGAAAACCCCCGCACCGCGCGGGGTCCGGGCGATTAGCGTTGAGTCGGGCGTCTGGGGATGTTAGAATGGAATCGTCAGATAACGTTGATTTCCGGCGGTACGATCCCGGCGATGAGCACACCGACGCGGGTGGAGAGGGTCTTTTCGTTTCTATCAAGGAAAGCTGACCGAAAATGAATCACGCCGTAAGAATCCGTTCGATCTTCCCGCTGATGGTCTTTCTGTGCGTTCTGCCCGTCTGGGCGGGGCCAGCCGGAGGCCAGGTCGTAATAAACGAGCTCATGGCGGACAACGAGAACACGTTGAGCGACAGCGCGGGCGACTATGACGATTGGATCGAGCTGTACAACTCCGGCGACCAAGCCCTCGACGTCGGCAGCATGTATCTGACGGACGATCTTGCCGACCCGACGAAGTGGCAAATTCCGGATAGCAACGCGCTGCTGACGACCATCGCACCGCACGCGTACCTGCTCGTCTGGGCGGACGACGAAGGCAATGAGGGTCCCCTGCACGCCGCCTTCAAGCTGGGCGCCGGCGGCGAGGATCTCGGACTCTATGATGCGGCACAAAACCAGATCGACACTGTCTCCTTCGGCGCGCAGCAGGCAGACGTGTCGTACGGCCGCTGGCCCGACGGCAGCGACAACTGGCAGTCTCTCCGCAAGCCAACACCGGGCAACTCCAACCAGGCCGAGGCCGCCCAGGTCATCATCACAGAGATCATGTACCACGCCTACCACGGGCAAGGCGCACCCGAGAACAAGAGCCTTGAATACATCGAGCTGTTCAATGCGGCAAGCGCAGCGGTGAATCTGTCCGGCTGGCGATTCAGCAACGGGGTGGATTTCACTTTCCCAGACGTTGCGCTGGCGGCCGGAGCCTATCTCGTGGTCGCTGCCGACGTCAACGAATTCGCGCCCTTGTATCCCGGCGTCACCAACGTGGTCGGCGGATGGACGGGTTTCTTGAGCAACTCAGGCGAACGGATCGAGCTCGCAGACAACGGCGGGACCGTGATCGATTGGGTGCAGTACGCCGACGAAGGAGACTGGGCCGTGCGCGAGTTGGGACCGGCCGATCACGGCCATCGCGGATGGACATGGTCGGACCTCCACGACGGCGGCGGGCACTCTCTCGAACTCATCAATCCGGCCATGTCCAACGAGTACGGTCAGAACTGGACGGCCAGCGCCGCAGAGGGCGGCTCGCCGGGGCGGAGCAATTCCACAGGCTCTGCCGACATTGCCCCGCTGGTTCTGGAGGTGGAGCACTTCCCGATCATCCCCGGACCTAATGACGTGATCACGGTCTCCGCGCGCGTCCTGGACGAATCGCCGACGGGTCTCACCGTCCGGCTGCACTATCGTGCGGACGTTTCCGTAGCCGGCGACTGGACGGGGTCCGTGCATGAAGACTTAAGCAGCTACCAGACAGCAACGATGTTCGACGACGGCACACACGACGATCTGGATGCCGGCGACAGCATCTACGGCGGGCAGATTCCGCGCCACCCGGACGGAACGATTCTCGAGTTCTATGTCGAGGCGAGGGACATCGCCGGCAAGGCCCGCACCTGGCCCGCCGCGAGCATGGTGGATGGTGTGCCTGAGCAGGTCAACAACGCCCTGCCGATGGTTGACGGGTCACTCAGTCCGTATTGGGCGCCGGGCGGCCAGCCTGTACAGTATCTCATCATGCTCGAACGAGAGCGTGACGAACTGGCCTACATCGGATCGCACAGCAACGACAGCCTCTCCGACGCGGAGATGAACGGAACATTCGTCAACGTTGACGGGGCAGGCGTGACCGCCCGATATATTGTGGGCATCCGCAACCGCGGCGCCGGCAGCCGCGTCAACAGCAACGGCAGCTACCGCAACAACTATCGCATCAACTTCACCCATGACGATCCCTACAACGGTGTGACAGCGCTGAACATCAAGAACCGCTTCAGCTATCTTCAGTTGCTCGGCAGCGTCGTCTGGCAGATGGCCGACCTGCCCGCTCCCGTAGCGACCGCTATCCAGCTTCGCATCAACGGTCAGAATCTCGCTCTGAACGACAGCAAGATGTACGGCTCGTACGTCGCCCTGGAGGTTGTCGACGGTGACTTCGCCAAGAACCACTTCCCCGACGACCCCGACGGCAATACGTACCAGTGTACGGACGACCGCGCCGACTTGAGCTACCAGGGCACGAACCCGGACAGCTATCGCGTCTCGTACCAGAAACAGACCAACGTGGGGGCCGACGACTATTCCGACTTGATTGACCTGACCTACGCGCTCAACCGGACGCCACCCGAGAACTGCGTTGAGGAAATCAGCAAGATCGTCAACCTGAGCCAGTGGCTGCGTTTCCTGGCCGTCGACGCGCTGGTGGGCAACCTCGAAGGCGGGCTGACCACACCGAAAGGCGACGACTACGTCATGTACGCGGGCGTGCGCGATCGGCGCTTCTGGATGATCCCGCACGACCTGGATACGTTGTTCGGACAAGGCGACCACTCGCCCGATATCAATCGTGACATTCACGTCTACGCCGGTCTGGACGGTCTCAATGAATTGCTGACGACCCCGGAGGTCGTCGCGATGTACCACAGGCAGTGCGTCGACCTGATCGAGACCGTGTTCTCTCCAGAGCAATTCGACCCCCTCGCGGACCAGATGCTCGGCGGCTGGGTGCCGGAAGCGATGATTCAGAATATCAAAGGGTTCGTCCGGCAGCGCAACGCGGCGATCCTCGCGCAGATTCCGCAAGAGCTCACGATCGGCAGCACTTTGCCCGTCGTCGCCGGCTACCACCACGCGACGACCGACATCGCTTCGCTCTCGGGCACGGCCGATGCCGTCAACACGCGCTCGGTGGTCGTGGCCGGTCAATCTGCTTCCTGGTCGCAGACGAATGGAACGTGGCAGATGGGCAGGACGTCTGGCGGTGTGGCTGAACCCCTTGTCAGCCAAGGCGCCGTGTGGAAGTATCGCGACGACGGCAGCGACCAGGGCGCCGCCTGGACGAGTGCGGGCTTCAACGACAACGACTGGTCGAGCGGGAACACGCAGTTGGGTTACGGCGACGGAGACGAGGCAACCGTCATCGGCTACGGACCCGACACCGGCGCGAAGTATACCACGACGTATTTCCGGCATTCGTTCGTCGTGGCCGACCCGTCCGCGTATGCGTCGCTCCAGCTTCGGCTGTTGCGTGACGACGGCGCCGTCGTCTACCTCAACGGCGTCGAGGTCGTCCGCAGCAACATGCCCGACGGACCCATAGACTACCTCACCCCGGCCGGCACGAATCTCAGCGGCACGGATGAAGACACCTTCGTCGAGTTCCTCGTCAACCCCGGCCTGCTGGCGAACGGCCTGAATGTCCTGGCGGTCGAGGTGCATCAGTTCTCCGGCAGCAGTGCCGATATCAGCTTCGACCTGACGCTCGACGCGATCCGACCCTCGGAGACACGAGAAGGCTTGCGGCCCGGCATCAACCGCGTCCCCGTCAAGACATTCGACGGCCCCGACGGCACGGGCCGGGAGCTCTCACGCGGGGCCATAGACATCTGGTTCGACACGGGCTTAACGAACGATTATGCACAGGAAGGCCCCGCCGAACCTGGCGTGCCGGCCCAGCCGGGGCTCGATCTGAACCTCATCGTGCGTGACAGCTACCTGCCGGGCATTCCCGTCCTAGTCCGCGTCGAACTCGTGGACGAGACCGGCACGGTCAGACGGGATATCTGGGACGCCACCGCGACCCTTGCCGTTGACAACCCCAACGTCCAACTCTCCGTGAATCAGGTGCGTCTGTTCAACGGTCTGGGAAGCGCCCTGGTGACATTCGCCGGAACAGGTGACTTCGTCCTCACGGCCCAGGCCGCGGGCCTACAGACGGCCGCCCCGCTGGCCGACTGGAGCACCGTGCCCGTCCAGACCGTCTCAGGCACGCTCGGCGCCTCCACGACCTGGAGCGGAGTCTATCACGTCACCGGCAGTGACTTCATCATCCCCGCCGGCGTGACCTTGACGCTCGACCGCGGCGCGATGGTGCTGATCGACGGCGTACCGTCCGGCAGCGACGGAACCGACATACAGGTCGAAGGCTCGATACAAGCCCTCGGCACGGCGGCCTCGCCCGTGACTTTCACAGCGTACGCCTCCGGCGCGAATTGGGGCGAGATTCGCTTCGTCGGCGCCGAGCCCTCGACGTTTGCGTACACCCACATCACGCGGGCAGGAAACTCGCCACGAGTCGGTCACTCGAATTCAGGCCCGACGATTCGCGCCCAGGATTCGCAGATCGTCTTCGACCACAGTAGCCTGACTGACAACGCGGGCAAGACTATGCACACCACCTCCGGCTGCGACCTGGTCTTTCGTCATTGCTTGCTGGCGCGGTCGGTCATGGGGCCCGAGATCGCTTCGACCGCATTGCTGTTCGAGGATAGCTGGATCACCGAGATGCACGCGGGCGATGACGCCGACGGCATCTACATTCACAGCCAGCAAGCGGGACAACTCTGCACCCTGTCGCGCGGCGTTTTTGCCGACCTGTACGACGATGGACTCGATACGCTCGGCTCCGATGTCACAATCGAGGACTTCATCATCCGTGACTGCCGGGACAAAGGCGCCAGCGTCTACGACGGCCAGACCACCATCAACCACTGCCTGATCGTGGGAAACAACGCCGCCCCGGAGGACCCGACGGTCGCCTCTATCGCCGCCAAGACGTTCGAGGGCTCGACCGCGACTGTGAACATCGACCACACGACCATCGTGACTTCCAGAATACCGGGCACCACCGACATCGGGATTCAGGCGCACAACAAGTACGGCGTGGCCGGTGGCACAATCGTCTACAATGTCACCAACTCGATCATCGACGCGACCCATCCCGTCGACGCGCAAGCCCCCTACCTGGAGTCGGACATCCACATCGACTACTCCGACGTTGTCGATCTGGCATGGCCGGGCCAGGGCAATATCGACGCCGCCCCGCTCTTCGTCGACGCCGACAGCGGCAACTACCAACTCCAGGCAGACTCGCCCTGCATCGGCGCCGGCAGCGACGGCACGGACATGGGTTATTACGCTCCGGCCGAGCGCGACTCCGGCGGCATTGTTTTGTCCGAGGATACGGTTTGGCTGGCTGAGAAAGGGCCCTACCGCCTCACCGGCGAGTTGGTCGTACCCACCGGCAGGTCACTGACCATCTTGCCGGGCACATCGGTGTTCTTCGAGCCGGGCGCGCGGCTGCTGGTCCATGGTCTACTCACCGCCGAGGGCGAAGAGAACGCGCCGATTCGCTTCACGCGGACACCCGGAACGACAGGCACCTGGGACGGGCTGCAATTCATCGGCTCGACCAAGGACAATCGCATCACGCACGCCGTGATAGAGTACGGCCGGACTGATGACGGTATGGTCGGGGTCGAGGACTCGCAACTGCTGCTCGATCACGTCACGTTCGACCACACGGACCTGCGCCGCATTCGGACGATTGACTCGTCGCTGGTCGTGCGCAACTGTGTCTTCACGGACATCTTCGCGCCTGACGAGCCGCCCACGACCAACAATAGCAGCGAGCACATCTGGGGCAGCGGCGTCCCGGACGGCGGGCAGTTCCTGATCGAGAACAACCTCTTCGGCACAACCAAAGGCCACAACGACGCCATTGACTTTGACGGGCCCTCGCGGCCGCACCCGATACCACAGATTCTGAACAACCGCTTCATGGGCGGCGGCGACGATGCCCTCGACCTGGAGACAGACGCGCACATCGAAGGCAATACCTTCGCGAACTTCATCAAGGACCAGTACAACACCGCCCCGCGCGAGTCCAACGTCATCTCGGCCGGACGGGGCAAGGACTATGTCGTCGCACGCAACGTCTTCTATAACTGCGGCCACGTCGCCCAGATCAAGGACCGCGCGTTCATGACCTTCGTCAACAACACGGTCGTGGACATGAAGGCGGCAGCGTTCTACTTCGAGATTCCGGGCCAGACAACGTCGCCGGGTCGAGGCGTCTACGTCGATTCGTGCATCTTCGACCGCGTCGCGACGGCCGTGGCCGATTTCCGCGTCGACGATCCGCAGTGGGGCACGACCGAGATCACATTCAACCGCTCGATCCTCATCGAGCAATGGCACATCCTTGGCGTCGGGAATATCGACGCCGATCCGCTATTCATCGATGGCACCTCGGACTTCCATCTGAAATCCATGTCGCCCGCGATGGCGGCTGGGGCCGGCGGTCTGAATATGGGCGCGTACGTCCCTGGCGGCACCTCTGTCGTGGGCGCGCCCGACGGCGTCACCTGGCGCACGAGCGCCTCGCTTATGGTTCACGGACCGGGAATTTCGCACTATGTCTATAGCCTTACCAGCCCTGACGGCCCCTGGAGCGAGGAACTGCCCATCGATGTGCCGATCTATCTGACCGGCCTGCAGGACGGGGCCTCGTATAGAGTCTATGTCCTGGGCAAGAGCTCGGCCGGCATTTGGCAGACGGTGGCCAATGCCTCGCGCGCCTGGATGATCGACACCTCGTACAGGCGACTGGTCATCAACGAGATTCTGGCCGGCAACGTCTCGGCCGCCGAGTACGCCGGGACTTTCCCCGATCTTGTGGAACTGTATTACGACGGGCCGCAGCCGCTGGACCTGTCCGGGATGAGCGTTACCGATGACCTGAGCCAGCTCGCCAGGTTCGTATTCGCACAGGGAACCGTGATACAACCGGGGGATTATCTCGTCCTGGTGGCCGATGCCGACGGCACTGCACCAGGCATTCACCTCGGCTTCGCACTGGACGACCAAGGCGGGAGCGTCAGCCTCTATGACAGTCAAGGCCTGCTCGTCGATTCCGTCACATACGGTCTGCAATTGCCCGATCTTTCCGTCGGCCGGCTGGGTTCGGACGGCCACTGGGGCCTGACGGCTCCCACGTTCGGGCAGGCCAATGCAGGCTGTCCTGTCGGCGACCCAACCACGGTGAAGATCAACGAATGGCTTGCCGAGAGCGAGGTCCTTTTCGCCGACGACTTCATCGAGTTGTTCAATCCGCAATCGGCGCCGGTCAATCTGGGCGGCTGCTACCTGACTGGCAATCCCGCGGGCCAGCCCGACACGTTCAGGTTCGCCCCGCTGACGTTCGTCCCGGCCCAAGGCTTTGCCGTCTTCACCGCTGACGGCCGCGACCTGCCGGGCCACGTTGACCTGAAGCTATCGGCCAATGGCGAACTCCTCAGCCTGCTCGATCCGCAACGACGCGAGATCGACAAGATCATCTACACTCCGCAGACCATCGACGTGTCCCAAGGCAGATCGCCCGATGGTTCGAGCACGCTCGAATTCCTCATGTTGCCGACGCCGGGCGCTGCCAACCCAGCGGACATCGCAACCACCGAAGTCACAAACCTGGTCGCCATCGACAGCCTCTGGTCATACGAGCAGAGCGGCGCGTCCCTGGCCTCCTCGTGGTACGAGCCGACCTACGCCGACTCGGCCTGGCCGACCGGCGCAGGCGTACTGTACGTCGAGAGCTCCAACCTGTCGGGCCCCAAGAACACGGAACTGACGCTTGGAGCGACCACCTACTATTTCCGCACGCACTTCACGCTGGACACGAGTCCGAGCAATGTCACGCAGCTCGAGCTGACCGTTCTCATCGACGACGGGGCCGTGGTCTATCTCAACGGTCGGGAGGTCCTCCGCCTGGGCATGCCCGTCGGGGCCATCGACTACGAGACCCAGGCCGGTCGCACCGTCGGCAACGCCGAGTATGAAGGTCCCTTTGCGATTCCGACTAACTCCCTGCTCCAGGGGGACAACGTCATCGCCGTGGAGGTGCATCAGATCAACTCGACCAGCAGTGATATCGTCATGGGCCTGCAGCTCGACGCGTCGTTCGTGAGCATGACGGACAACAACGCGCTCGCCAATGCCCTGGCTCTGCTGGACGGCCTGCGGGTCACCGAGCTGATGTACAACGCCCCTGAAGGCGACACCTGCGACTTCGTCGAATTGCAGAACGTCAGCGACGTGACACTCGATCTAACGGGCGTGCGGTTCACGGAAGGCATCGACTTCGTCTTTGGGCCCCTGCTGCTGGCGCCCGGCGCGTACGCCGTCGTGGTCGATGATCCGGCCGCCTTCGCCTCGCGCTATGGCGGCGATATTCCCGTCGCGGGCGAGTACTTGGGAAGACTCAGTAACGGAGGCGAACGCCTCGTGCTGGCCCTGCCTGAGCCGCTCGACGCCGCCATACTCCGGTTCACCTACAGCGACACTTGGTACGGCACGACCGACGGCGCGGGCGATTCACTGGTCGTGGCCAACCCGACCTTCCCGCCGGCTTTCTGGAATGGACCTGAAATCTGGTACGCCGCCTCGCCGACGCCCGGCCGACCCTGACAGCCCCGCGGCCACAGGGCAAAAGCTGCACACTGACGGCCGTTTCGACTGTGGCCAAGGGCCGAACGAGGGAATATGGCCGCGACCGTAGCGTACGCCCGTATCAAGGCCAGATCTTTCGACTCCACTTCGTTCCGCTCAAGATGACACTTGTGGCGAAGTGTAACGTCATGGGCAAGCTGGGCGATTACATGGAGCAAACCCAATCTCCGGGGAAGGCGGGTAGCAGCGGCTTGCCGCTAGCCGGGGAAGAAGCTATAATGGGGGTGAGATCTTCGCGGCGTGTTTTGGGAGATACAGAACTGTGACGGGGTGTCTATCACAGCCGGAAATGGCGGCGTTGCTCGAAGGCTCGGCCCCGCCCGAGCAGCTAACCTTCTGGAAACGTCATCTGAGACTGTGCGATTCGTGTGCAGCCAGCGTGGCACGGCTACGCGCAGGTCTTCTTGAAGCGACAGCCCCATGGAGCGGGGAGGTCGATAGCAAACCGAGCGGCTCCGGCAACGGTCGGCTGCAGGTCGGGCTGGAGCCCAACCTGCAGCTAGGAGACTTCCTGCTGGAACGACGCCTGGGTTCGGGCGGAATGGGCGTGGTGTACCAGGCAATGCAGCTCTCGCTGAACCGCCGCGTCGCGCTGAAGGTGCTCCCGTCGGGTCTGGGCGGTGATGCCTCGGCCATCGAGCGCTTTCATCGGGAGGCCCGGGCCGCGGCGAAGCTGCGTCACCCCAACATCGTGACCGTCTACGCCGAAGGCATCGAGAACACTGCCTGCTACTTCGCGATGGAGATGA
>CAYNQP010000014.1:0-6844 GCA_964399325.1 uncultured Pirellulales bacterium | reverse complement strand
CTCGACCGGCTCATCGCCGAGCTTCGTGCGGCCAAGCGCTCCAGGTCCGGACGAAACGGCCCCGGCGGCACGCCGAGCCAGAGCGTCTTCGAGTCAGGGCCCCCGGAGGGCGATCCGACACCGCCTCCGCGGACTTCGAATGTGCTCACCGACTGCGGATCGGGGCGCGTGTATTTCAACACCGTGGCCCGGCTGATCAGCGAAGTGGCCGACGCGCTCGAGTACGCGCACAACCAGGGGATCATCCACCGCGATGTCAAACCGTCCAATCTCATGCTGGCTCGTGACGGCCGGCTTATTCTGCTGGATTTCGGGATAGCACGCATCTGCCAGGAGCGCGGCATGACCATGACCGGCTCGTTCGTGGGCACGCCCTGCTATATGGGCCCCGAGCAGGTTGCGGGCGAGTCTCGCAGCGTGAGTCAGCGCTGTGACATTTACTCCCTCGGCGTGACGCTCTATGAACTGCTGACGCTGGAGCCCCTTTTCGACGGGCAGACGCGGGAACAGGTAATCGCGCAGATTCTCAGCAAAGAGCCGACCCGACCGCGGCTGGTCGAGCGGCGGATTCCGGCCGACCTTGAGACCGTCTGCCGCAAGGCCATTGAAAAGGACCCGGACAGGCGCTACGCCAGCGCGGGCGAGTTTGCCGAGGATCTGCGCCGGTATCTCGACGGCCACGTCATCAAAGCGAAACCCCCCGGCGTGACGGACCGACTCGTCAAACTGGTCCGCCGCCGCAAAGTCACGACGGCGCTGGCCGCGGGGATCGTCATGGCTCTGGCCTTCGCAGGCTCTATCGCCTGGAAGGATTATACGACACGCTGGGCGCAGCAAAGCGCCATGGTTCTGATCGACCAGCACATCGAGCAGAATGAGTACTTCGCGGCGCTGACGGTGGCCGAGAAGGCCGCGCGCTACATTCCCGACGATCCGCTGCTGGAGAAGCGCTGGCCGAGCTTGTCGCGAGAGTACTCGATCTATACCGACCCACCCGGCGCCGATATCTACCTGGGAGAGTATTCGGACACCGCTTCCCGCTGGAAGTACGTGGGTCGTTCTCCGGCGCGCCATGTACGCGTGCCGTTCGGCACGTGCCGGTGGAAGGCGGAGAAGGCGGGGTACGTGCCTTTGGAGACCGTCCAGGCCAACGAGCGGCCTTCCGCTTTCGCCCCCTCGGGTCGCTTGCGGACAGGTCGGCTGCACTTCGCGCTGCAAAAGATCGGCCGGTATCCCGCCGACATGGTGTGGATCGGTCCGGCCAAGCTCGACCAGAAGCTGCTGTTCCACGGGGAGCGGACCATCCCCTCGGCCCCCGCTTTTCTGATCGATAAGTACGAAGTCACCAACCGGCAATTCAGGGACTTTGTCGTCAGAGGCGGCTACGAAGACCCGGAGTTTTGGGAGCACGAGTTCATCGAGAACGGCAAGGTCCTGCCGTGGTCGGAGGGCATGAAGCGATTCCAAGACCAGACCGGACGTATGGGCCCGGCCACGTGGAAAAATGGGAAATACCCCCGCCGGCAGGGCAACTACCCCGTCGGCGGGATCAGTTGGTACGAGGCCGCCGCATACGCCCGGTTCCGGGGCAAGAACCTGCCCACCATCTTCCACTGGACCCTGGCGGCACGGGCGGAAGACGTCCCCTCGCGGATCACTCGGCTGAGCAACTTCAGCGATGCCCCGGCACGGGTCGGCCACTACCGAGGCATGGGCCAGTTCGGCCTCTACGACGCCGCCGGCAACGTGAGAGAATGGTGCTTCAATGCCATAGAAGACGCAGAGGGCACCCGGTGCAGTCTCGGCGGCGCCTGGGGAGAGGATGATTATGCCTTTGTCAACGGCTCCATTCGATCACCGTGGGACCGGGATGCCGCCAACGGGTTTCGATGCGCCAAGTACCTGCCCGACAGGAGTGACGTGCCGGCGCTCGCGTTTGCCCCGGTCGAACACAAGTGTCGGGACTTCTCTCACTTCACGCCGGTCTCAGACAAGGTCTTGCGCTCCTACATTGACACCTGGTACAAGTATGACCGCACCGCGCTGAACGCCCGGGTCGAATCGGTTGACCGGGACCTTGGCTATTGTCTGCGCCAGAGGATTACGTTCGACGCCGCATACCCCAGCGAGCGTATCATCGCCTATCTGCACCTGCCGAGGGAGGCCGAACCGCCGTACCAGACCATCGTCTGGTACCCCGGGGGCGACGCCCGCAACAGCCCGTGGAACGAGCGGGCCTACCGTCACGAGCTGCTCTGCATTATCCGTAGCGGCCGGGCCGTGATCGTCCCCTTCTACAAAGGCACTTACGAGCGACGTTTCGAGCGGGACATCTATCCTCCGGGCAGTATCATGAGCAGAAACCTGTACATCCAGACGTCACAGGATCTGCGCCGGACTTTGGATTACCTCCAGACCCGCGACGACATCGACGTCGACAAACTTGCGTTCGTGGGACTTAGCTGGGGAGGAGAAATGGGCCCGTTGATGATCGCCGCCGAAGACCGCTTCGAGACAGGCATTTTGCTGCTCGGCGGTATCTGCGCGTGTGCACGGCATCCCGCCGCCGATCCCGCCAACTTCGCCCCGCACGTCAAGGTTCCCATGCTCATGGTCAACAGCACGGGAGACTCGATATTCCCCTACGAGACGGCTCAGAGACCTTTGTTCGATCTGTTGGGGACGCCGGAATCCGAAAAGAAGCACGTTCTCTTTCCCGGGGGACACGGCATCCCCTGGGAATATCGCGAACAATATCACGCAGAGATCGTGGCATGGTTGGACAAGTACCTGGGCCCGGTGCAAGGACATTGATGATGGATGATGGATCCTTGATGATTGACGAAGAGTTCCGGTTCCAGGCCCATCATCCATTATCAATAATCAATAATCGATGACGATGAGCGATTCCACGCGGTCAGACAACGGCATTCTCGAAGCCATCCGGCGGGGCGATGCCGAGGCATGGACCCGGGTGATTGACGAATACCAGGGCCGGCTCCTGCGGTTTGCCCTGTCGCGGGTCTCGCAGCACGCCGACGCCGAGGACATCGTCCAGGAGACCTTCGCCTCGTTCATCAAGACGGTCCATCGGCTCCAGGTCGAAGTCAGCCTCGAAACGTACCTGTTCGGCATCGTCCGCCACGAGATCGCCAACCGCTTTCGCACCCGCTGGGCCCGAGGGGTCTGCCTGATCCAGGACATCTACCGCACGGGCACCGACAGCGCCCCGGCCGACGGACTCGACCAGATGCCCGACGACAGTCCGAGCGTCAGTTGGTGCGTCAGCCACGATGAACAGCAGCAAGTGCAGCGGCGCACGCTGGCCCAGGCGCTGCAGCATCTCGTCACCGGCTACAAGCAGACGACGCGCCTGCGCGATCTGAAGATCGCCGAGCTGCTGTTCTACTGCCGGCTGCCCAACCGGGAGGTGGCCAAGCTGCTCGCGCTCGATGAGAGACTCATCAGGGTCATCAAGCACCGCAGCCTCAAGCGCATCCGCAAAGAGGTGCTCGGACTCTGCCCGCCCGATCTGTCCTTTTCCTATTCGCAGGGCCAGATGACCGAAATCTGGGAGCTCCAGCGGCTCAGTTGCCCCAAACGCAACACCCTGGGCGCCTTCCTGCTCGAAACCCTGCCGCCGGAGTGGTTCGACTACGTTGATTTCCACCTGACCATCGTTGGCTGTCACTTCTGCCGGGCCAGCTTCAAAGACCTCCAGGAGCAGCAGAGCAGTCGCCAGGACGACGGCTTCCGCCAACGCATCATGACCAGCACCATCGGCTTCCTCGCCTAACCGTAGCACCTGCATCGAGCCGGGTCTGCCGACGGTCAAGACTGCGGCGGTTGTTCCTCTTGGGGGGCCTCCTCGGGCTGCGGCTCCCACCAGAGTCTGGGGTAGTCCTGGCCGTCCAGAATCCACCAGAGGTCCTCGCCGCCGCTGTCGATCTCGTCCTCGGCCAGATCCCACCCGGCCTCCAGGAACGTGGCCGCCGCCTGCATGTCGATCGTGGTTCGTCCTTTGGCCCCCGTGCCCCCGGCACTGGTGGGCTGGCCTGACGTGTCCATATCCCAGAAGCTGTACACGATCGTGACAGAGTCGCTGCTCCCGATCAGGCCTCCCACTTCGTTGTTTCCCCCTACATGGCCGGTGGCATAGCAGTGCTTTATTACGTAGTTGTTTCGCCCCACGAGCCCGCCGACGTGGCGGTTTCCCTCGACGTGACCGGTGCTGTAGCAATTCTCTGCCCGACCCGTTTCCGCATTACGCCCTACCAGCCCGCCGACATAATCGCGTCCGCCGACCATGCCGATACTCCTGCTGCTATTGAGATTCTTATTGTTCAATCCCGCAAGTCCCCCAACATAGTCCTTTCCACTGACGTCGGCGGCGCTGTCACAGTCGTTCACATTTGCCTTGCTGAATCCCACGATCCCCCCAACATAGTCATCTCCGACGACCGCGCCGGCGCTGCTGCAACTGATCACACTCTCATCGTTGTACCCGACTATCCCACCGACATTGTCCCCCACTCCTGACACCACCCCCTCGACGTGACAGTTCTCTATCGTGCCAATGCTGAATCCGGTGATCGCGCCGACGTAGCTCCGACCCTGGATGTTGACGTCTCTCAGGGTCAGGTTCAGCACCGTACCACCACCACCCAGCCTGCCGAACAAGCCGATATAGTCCGAATCAGGCTGCTGTATGCCGAGATTGGAAATAGTGTGGCCTTGCCCGTTGAACACGCCGGCGAAATGCCCGATGGGTTCCAGGGGAATGCCCGTCAAATCGATGTCGTCTTCCAGCACGAAATGCCTGCCCCAGTTGTCTGGAGTCAAAGCCAAACGAATCAGGTCGTCCGCATCGTGGATAGGAATTCTTGGCTCCTTGGCGGCCTGCCAACGGAGTTCGGGGTAACTGTTCCGCGCAATTTCCCAGACACTACCGCAATTCCAGCCTGCGTCCACGTACGTGTCAAGGTCTTTCATCTGAGAAGTGCTTCTACCCATCCCGCCGCTGCTTGTGTCGAGTCCGGAAGTCTGAACATCCCAGAAACAGTCCTTGACCTGCCCATAATCGCACTCGGTATACACGAAAGGAAATTGAACGACCTTATAACAGGCCGAATTGTCGCCCACGATCCCACCAACGTCTTCCGTTCCGCTCACCCTGCCTGTGCTGTAGCATTTCAAGACAGTGCCATAGGCGTTGTACCCTGCGATCCCCCCCACGACACTGCCACCGTGAACCGGACCCACACAGTAACAATTGATGACGCTGCCGCTTCTGTTGTCCCCGACAAGGCCTCCGACATAGCTGCCGCCAGTCACGTCACTATCGGAGTAACACTCGGTTACACGACCTGTGTTGTCCCCGACGAGTCCGCCGAGAAACTGGGTGCCAGTGACCTTCCCCGTGGCAAAGCAGACTGCAATGGTGCCTCCAGGGTTCTGCCCCGCGAGCCCGCCGACATTGTTGCCCCCGCTGACGATGCTGGTGCAGTTGCTGTCACTCACGCTTCCGGTGTTGAACCCTACGAGACCACCCACATAATCCCCTGCGGTTACTTCGGCCACGCTGTAGCAATCACTGAGGCCGCCGCTGTTGTCTCCCACGAGCCCACCGACAAGGCTGACGCCGGCGACCGCGCCCGCCGTGTTGCAGTGAACGACACTGCCTTGATTGGAGCCCGCCAGAATCCCGACACTGGAGGTTGTGCTGGCTACATAGGCGTCCCACACGGCCAGATTCTCGACGCGTGAACCTGATTCGAGCCGACCGAACAGCCCCACCGGATCATCCGCATCGCGAATGTCGATGGTCAGGCCGGAGAGGGTGTGGCCGTGGCCGTCGAATACGCCGGAGAACTCACGTACGACAACAATGGTGGACCAGACGACGCCTTGCAGATTGATGTCTCCCATCAGGCGATAGTCCGCCTGCGGATCGTGATACAGCATCGCGCCCAACTCATTGGCGTCAGAGATGAGATAAGGTTCTTCGACCGTACCCTGGCCGGCGAGCCTCGGCGGTTTGTTTCCGTTGAGTATGCCTAACACCGGATAACCGCCGGCTACCGACATCTGCCAGATGTCATGCAGGCCGTTTTCCTTCTCGCCGACAAAGTCCCAGCCAGCCTCCCGGAAAGTGCCGACCGTCTGCATTTCCTCGGTACTCCTGCCGATTCCGCCATTGCTGGTCAATTGACCTGAAGTCTGCATATCCCAGAAACTTGCGGTGACGATGCCGGCGTCTCTGGATCCGACCAGGCCTCCGACACCGGCCCCAGTTCCGGTGACCAGCCCGGTGGAGTGACAGGCCCTGATACTACCTTTTTCACTCCTTCCCACCAGCCCGCCTATGCTGCTGCTGCCGGTGACCGGACCGGTGTTGTGACAGCTTATGAGCTTGCCGAGCGCGTTCTCCCCGGCAAGCCCTCCGATAGACACACGCCCGGTAACCGAACCGGCATTGTGACTAATAAGAATACTACCGCTGTTGTACCCCGCGAGCCCGCCCACGTAGTCACTGCCGGTGATCGTTCCGGTGACATCGCAGGTCTGGACGGCACCGCTGTTTTCCCCGGCCAATCCGCCGACATAGTTGCTGCCGGCGATGTTGACATCCTCCAGACGAACGTTCCGCACTCTGGCTCCCGGGTAGACCGTCCCGAACAGGCCGGTCCGACTTGAAGTGGAGATCGCCAGCTTGCTTATGACAAAACCACCGCCGTCGAAGACACCGCTAAATTCGGGGATGACTGCCCCGGACCAACTTATGCCGGTCAAATCGATGTTGGAGGCAAGTTGGTAGTCCGCAGTGGGATCGTAGTAGAGAATC